>DUQZ01000017.1 GCA_012837525.1 Clostridiales bacterium
CCGCAGCTTCACAATGATTTGTTCTACCCCATATGCTTTCCTTGCCATGTTTTCAGTTCCTCCTGTTTCGTTGATTATATCTCAACTAACTCTCGGACTGGTACAAGGATTGGGGGGCAGGTCACTTTTTCGCCGAATCAGTATGATTCAAATTGGGCATGGTAGAGCGACGCGTAATACCCCTGTTGGGCCATCAGGTCCTCATGCTTTCCCTGCTCCACGATGTTGCCGTCGCGCACCACCAGGATGGTGTCCGCGCTTTTGATGGTGGACAGGCGATGCGCGATCACAAAGGCTGTGCGCCCTGCCATCAACTGGCGCATGGCATGCTGGATGCGCTGCTCGGTCTGCGTGTCCACGTTGGAGGTGGCCTCATCCAAAATCAGCATGCGCGCGTCAGACAGCATGGCGCGGGCGATGGTGATCAGCTGCTTTTGGCCCTTACTGATATTCACCCCGTCATCGCCGATGATGGTGTCATAGCCCCGGGGCAGTTTTTTGATGAAACTGTGGATCATCGCGGCGCGGGCCGCGGCCTCCACGCGCTCTGGCGTGGCGTCCTCACAGGCGTAGGCGATGTTGTCATAGACGGAGCCGTAAAACAGCCAGCTGTCCTGCAGCACCATGGTGTAGGCGCCGCGCAGGCTGCTGCGTGTAAGGCCGTAGATGTCCTGACCGTCCACCTGGATGCTGCCCGCGTCAATATCATAAAAGCGCATCAGCAGGTTCACCAGCGTGGTTTTGCCGGCGCCGGTGGGCCCGGCGATGGCGATCAGCGCGCCGGGCTGCGCGTGCATGGAGAAGTCCCGGATGACGGGCACGCCCTCAATATAACTGAAGTCCACATGCTCCGCCCGCACATCGCCGGATACATCCGTTAAAACCGTAGCGTCCGGGGCGTCCTTGGCCTCCGGCTCCGCGTCGATGAGACGGAACACACGCTCCGCCGCCGCGAAGGCGCTTTGCAACTCGCCAAAGATGCTGGCCAGCTCGTTAATGGGGCCGGAGAAGCGGCGGGAGTACTGCACAAAGGAGGAAATGCTGCCCAGCCCCACCTCGCCGCGCAAGAAGAGCAGCGCGCCAAAGATGGAAATTAAGGTAAGCGAAATATTGTTGATGAAGCCGACAGAGGGGCCAATCATGGTGCCGTAGTACTCCGCCGTGGTATAGGCGACGACGGCCTCCTCGTTTTTCTCATCAAAGCCCTCAATGACCTGCTTTTCACGCCCATAGGCGCGGGTGGGTCGCTTGCTGCCCATCATCTCCTCCATATAGCCGTTGAGCTCGCCCAGCTTCTGGCTGCGCTTGCGGAAGAGCGGTCGGGTGCGTCCCGTGATCCAGCGGGTGTAAAGCGCCGTCAGCGGGATGGTGACCAGGAACACCAGGGTGAGGATGGGCTTGATGCTCATCATCATCACAAAGGACACGGTGACGGTGACCAGGCTTTGCAAAATCTGCAAAAAATCGGTGGACAGGCTTTCGTTGACGGTGTCCACATCATAGCTGACCACGCTGATGATCTCCCCGGCCTGGTATTTGTCAAAAAAGTTGACGGGCAGGGAGACCAGCTTGTCAAACACATCCTTGCGCATGCGGTAGATGATGTTGCGCGTCATGCGCAGCGTGACGCGGGAGAGGATATAACCCAGGCTTGCTGCCACGACGTAGCTTGCCGCCATCAGCCCCACATACAAAAACACCTTGGGAAAATCGGCCTGCCCCTCTGTAAGCCCGATGGCGTCAATGGCCAGGCCCGACAGCCGTGGGCCCACCAGGCCGATGGAGCTGGACAGCAGGGTTAAGAAGGTGGCCAGCACCATCAGCGCGCGGTTGCGGCCCAGGTAGCGCCACAAGCGCTTGATAATCTGCCGCCGGGGCATGCGCGCTGTGGGCAGGGCGCGCTTGGCCTCGCGCATGTCGTTGCGGCTCCAGCGCCCGCCGCGGATCATCTGGTTACTCATACACAGCGCTCCCTTCCAGGGCCAGGCTCTCGTCCTCCAGCAGCTCCCCCATGGCGCCCATTTGCGTGTGGGCAATCTCCCGGTAGGGCGGACAGGTGCGCATCAGCTCCTCATGGCTGCCGTAGCCGATGGCCTGGCCGTCCTCCAGCATCAGGATCTTGTGCGCGCCCTTGATGGAGGACACGCGCTGGGCAATGATAATGCTGGTGGTATCATGGAAGCCCTCCGCCAGCGCTTTTCGCAGGCTGGCATCGGTGCGGTAATCAAGGGCGGAGGAGGCGTCATCCAATATCAGCAGGCTGGGCTTGCCCGCCAGCGCGCGGGCGATGAGCAGGCGCTGTTTTTGCCCGCCGGAGAGGTTGTTGCCGCGGGACTCGACCTCAAAGTCCAGCCCGCCTTCCTTCTCGTTGATAAACTCCATGGCCTGGGCAGCTTCTGCCGCCTGCAGGATTTCCGCATCCGTCAAGTCGCGGTAGAAGGCAATGTTGTCGCGGATGGTGGCCGCCATGATGAAGTCACTCTGGAAGGTGACGCCCACGCGCTCAGCCAGCGTCTCCCTGGGGATGGCACGGATGTCCTGGCCTTTAATCAAAATGCGGCCCTTTTGCGCGTCATACAGCCGCAGCAGCAGGTTGGTCAGCGTGGTTTTGCCGCTGCCCGTGGCCCCGATAATGCCCAGGGTCTCCCCCTGCTTCAAATGAAAGCTGATATCCCGCAGGTTGTCCTCGACACCGTTATAGCTGAAGGACACCTTGTCAAACTCAACATGGTAGGGGCTGTCACCCCGCGGGGCGTCCAGTTGCCCCTGCTCCTCCTCCATCTCAAGGATGGCCTCAATGCGCCGGGCGGAGGCGATGCCCTTGCTGGACATGATGAAGATGCGGGTGATGCTGAACATGCCGTGGGAAATGATGGTGAAATAGTGCATAAAGGCGATGATGCTGCCCGGACGGGACAGGCCGCTGTTGACCAGGTAGGCGCCCAGCAGCACGCACAGGGACAAGCCCAGGTTAAGCGTGATGGAGCTAAGCGGGTTGGAGAGCGCCACCACGCTGCCCGCCTGGCGGGAGACCTCGGCCAGTTTGCCGCTGACCGCATCAAAGCGCTGCTTCTCGTGCTCCGTCTTGCTCAGCGCCTTGATGACGCGCACGCCCACGATGTTCTCCTGCAGCACGCGCACCAGCTTGTCCAGCACCGTCTGCTGCTTGTCATACAGCGGCACGGATTTCTTGGTGACCACATACACAATCACCCCGATGACGGGCACGGTGAGGAGCAGCACCAGCATCATGCGGAAATCCAGGATGCTGGTCATCACCAGGCCGCCCACCAGCAAAATGGGCGCGCGCACGCCCATGCGCTGCATGCGGTTTAAGAAGGTGTTGATGTTGTAGGTGTCCGTCGTCAGCCTGGATACGGCGGAGGACAGGCTGACCGCGTCAAACTGCGCCATGGACAGGTTAATCAGCCGCGAAAACAGATCGTGCCGCAGGCTGCGCGTCACTTTGCTTGAGGTAGTAGCCGCCAGCCGGTTGGCGTAGATGTTGGACACCACGGATGCCGCCGCGCACAGCGCCATCAGCCCGCCCCACAAATAGACCAGGCGCGGTTCTTTCTGCGGCACGATGTCATCCAGGATAATCGCCAATATAAAGGGGATAAACAAATCCAAAATGGACGCGATAAATTTAACAAACAGCGTCCAGGACAGCACCAGGCGGTAGGGCATCAGATAGGACATCACCTTTTTCATGGCAGATCCCCCCGCGTTTCATTCCAAAGGGCCGCGCGGCGGCGCAGTTTTTCCAGCAAGACCTCCAGCTGCGCCTTTTCTTCCTCCGTCATCTCGGCCGTTAAATAATCATGCCACTGGGCGTTCACCCCGCGCACAAGCGGGAAGGCGTCCTGCGCCTTTTGGGTGGGGTAAACCGCCAGCTGCCGCTTGTCATGGGGGTGCGCTTCCCGTGTGATAAAGCCCAGCTCACACAACCTGGCTAGCTGCCGCGCCGCGTTGCTGGGGTTCACGTGCAGAGCCGCGGCCAACTCCTCCTGCGAGCGGCCAGGCCGCGTGCAAATGTGCAGGATATAGGGTGCCTGCGCGGCTGTGAGCGACAGCGCCTTCAAGCGCTCCCCGCGAAACTGGTTGCCGCAGCGGGCCAATACATTCAGCTCTCTGGTAATAATGGGCATGATCTCATCTCCTTGCGCACGCAATGATTGCGCGCGCAACTAATATAGGAAATGGGGCGGGGCTTGTCAAGGGCACGAAAATCCTCTTTAAGTAGGGCCTGCTGAATAACCCTCAACACGTTGAAAACACTGGATAAATCGCATGATTCATGGTATACTGAATACATCGAAAGCCAGTCAAAATAAGGCGTTTGGGGTGTCAGATGTACAGAAAACGTGACAAAGCGCAGCTCTCAATGGATGAGTTCTACATTCCCTTTGGAGA
>DUQZ01000018.1 GCA_012837525.1 Clostridiales bacterium
CCCTTTATTGGCTCCACGAGGTGTAGCGCAGCTTGGTAGCGCGTTTGGTTCGGGACCAAAAGGCCCAGGGTTCAAATCCCTGCACCTCGACCAAGGAAAAGACGAGATTTCATCTGGAATCTCGTCTTTTTTCTGCTTGTTTGTTGTCAATCAATAACACGCAATGTTGCTGTCCGTTCTGCCTTCGGTGGCGCCCATCAGGCTGCCGTTTGGCAATTTATAAATCATCTGTCCCCGGCCAAACAGGGGGCTGTCCGTTGACAGGGTGATTTCATGCCCGCGGGCTTGAAGCTGTTTTAGTATGGCAGTATCAAAGCCCGCCTCCACCGTGAATGACTTATCCTTCATCCACTGCCAGCGTGGCGCGTCCAAGGCCTGCTGCGGGTTCAGCCCAAAGTCCACCAGGTTCATCACCACCTGGACATGGCCCTGCGGCTGCATATAGCCTCCCATAACACCAAAGGGCCCCCCCGCCTCCCCATCCTTCATCAAAAAGCCAGGAATAATGGTGTGGTAGCTCTTTTTGCGTGGTGCTATGCAGTTGGCGTCCGCCGGGTTGAGGGAAAAATCATGCCCCCGGTTTTGCAGGGCGATGCCGGTATCCCGCACTACGATGCCGGAGCCAAAGCCCATGTAGTTGCTTTGGATGTAGGACACCATGTTGCCCTCCCCATCCGCCGTGCACAGATAGACCGTGCCGCTGCCAGGCGGTGTGCCGGGCTCCGGCAAGGCTGCCCTCTCCCCGATCTCGCCCGCCCTGGCTTTTCCGTAGGACGTGTCCAGCAACTGCTGCCATGGCAGGAACATTTCCTTCACATCCGTGATATAGCGCTTGCCGTCCGCGAAGGCAATCTTCATCGCTTCCCACTGGCGGTGGAAGGCTTCGCTGCTCTCCCTTTCATGAAACTCAAATTGCTTCAGGATATTAAGGGCCATCAAGGCCACAATGCCCTGCCCGTTGGGCGGTATCTCACACACGGTATAGCCCCTGTAATCAAGGGTGGCGGGCGTTACCCAGTCCACCTGATACTCCGCGAAATCCGCCCTGGTGAAAAAGCCGCCAAAGGCCTCGCTGTCCTTGACGATTTTGTCAGCCAACTCACCCCGGTAGAAGGATTCTGACTGGCTGTTTGCGATCTGTTCCAGTGTGTTTGCGTGATGGGGCAGGCGCACCATCTCCCCGCAAACAGGCGCCCGGCCGTGGGGCAAAAAGGTGCGGAACCATTCCTGAAAGGCTTCGCCTGTCAACTGGGCTGAAAAACGCGTAGCCGCGCGCTGCCACATCTGGCTTAAGCAGGGGGACACCGGATAACCATCCCGCGCGTAGCTGATGGCTGGCGCCAGCGACCGGGTCATGGGCATCCGGCCGAACAGGTCAGCCAAAGCCGCCCAGGCGGCAGGCACCCCGGGCACCATCACGGGCAGCCAGCCATGGGTGGGCATCTTATCCCCCTTAGCTGCTGTTTGCGCCGCTTCTAAGGTCAATTGCTCGGGCGCCCAGCCGCTGGCATTGAGGCCGTAGAGGGTTTTGTCCTTCTCTATCCACACCAGGGCAAAGGCATCCCCGCCAATCCCGTTGGCGGTAGGTTCTGTTACCGTTAGGGCTGCTGCGGTTGCCACAGCGGCATCCACGGCGTTCCCTCCTTGCCGGAGCGCGTCAAGCCCTGCCGCTGCCGCCTGCGGCGAGGAGGTATTGACCATCCCCCCTCTGGCCATAATGGGATAGCGGGTGGACGGATATGGCAAAAAAGTGGGATCAAAGGGCAGTTTGTCAGGCATGGCTTGTCTCCGTTTGCTTGTCAGCTTGGTACAAATGGCAGGCTACGCTGTGTCCCGGCGCTGCTATCACCGGCAGCGGTTTTTCACTCGCGCATACCGGCATGGCTTTGGGGCAGCGGGTATGAAAGGCACAGCCCGAAGGCGGGTTGAGGGCGGAGGGCACTTCCCCTGTAAGAGGCGCGTCCGCCATCTCGCCATCCGGCACCTGGGGTTTGGGCACAGACGCCAGGAGGGACACCGTGTAGGGGTGCAGCGGGTTTTTGAACAGGCGCTCTACCGGAGCAGTCTCACACACACCGCCCAGATACATCACCATCACCCGGTCGCAGAAATGCTTCACCACCCCCAGGTTATGGGTAATAAAGAAATAAGTAAGGCCATACTGCTCCTGCAGGGTGTTGAGTAACTGCAATATCTGTGCCTGCACGGACACATCCAGGGCGGAGATGGACTCATCCAGCACAACGAAACGTGGTTTTAAAGCAATGGCCCTGGCGATGCCGGCCCGTTGCTTCTGTCCGCCGGAGAGCTGGTGGGGGTAATAATCATAGTGTTCAGGCTTCAAGCCCACCTCTTGCAGCAGCGCCAGAGTGCGCTCCTTGCGCTCCTTCTTGCCCAGTTTGGTATGGATGCGGAAGGGCTCCTCCACCGCCTTGCCAATGCTTTCCCGGGGATCCAGGCTGGCAGCGGGATCCTGGAAAATAACCTGCATGTCGCGCCTTAAACCGCGCATTTCCCGCCCGGTCAACTTGCCCAGGTTGATGCCCGTTTCCTGATTCCCGTCCAGGCGCGCCCAATAGGCCGGGTCAAAGCAGCGCTCGGTAATCTCGCTGATGTTCTGGTGTTTGTAGGTTTCCGCCTCATTGATTGCGGCAGCGGCATCAGCCATATGGGCTTTGAGCTGCTCCTCAATGGCCTGGCTGGTATCGTTTGATGTGCCGCCTGAGAGCAGTTTACCCTGCCGGATCAACTCCTCATACGCCAGATGGGCTTCCTTCAGCGCCAACCTGGCTTTTTTATACAGCCGGCACACCTCCGGCAGATCCCGGGTCAAAATCAATGAACCCACGGTGCGGGAGCCTTCCCGCAACTGACGGGAGGCGTCCTTGCGCAACTCCTTGGCACGGAAGGCCAGCATATCCGCCTTTTTGGAATAACGGTGATACCGCCGCTCCTCGCTGGCATTGGCCCTGACGGATACCTCATCCATCCGCATGCGCCTGGCCCTGGCCTTCAGGTCCACCTGTAAGGATTTCTGGTAATACTGCTTGGCCCTGCGCTGATAGATGGGCAGTTTCTTCACTTCCCGGCCCAGGTAGCGGGGGTTGACCTCCTGGAGGGTTTTGCCGTAGTACACGCAGGCGCCGCTGGTCTGGCGGTACAGCTGCAAAATGACCCGTCCCAGGGTGCTTTTCCCGCAGCCGGATTCCCCCACCACGCCCAGCTTTTCGCCTTTATAAATGGTAAGGCTTACATCCTCCACCGCCCGGATGCGTCCGCTGCCGGGCACAGGAAAGGTTTTTTTCAGTTTGTTCAGGGTGATCATGGGTGTCGCGGTCATGCTGTCTGCCCTCCCACTAAATGACAGGCCGCCATATGCCCGGGGGACGTCTCAATCAGCGGCGGAATCACACTTTTGCATCTCGCAATGGCTTCCTTACACCGGGGATGAAAACTGCACCCGCCAACAGGTTCCATGATATTGGGCAGGGAGCCTGGAATGGGCCTGATTTCGAAGGTATCCTCCGCGATGTTGGGAACGGCTGCCATCAGCCCGCGGGTATAGGGATGCTGGGGGTTTTCAAAAATCTGCCGGACCGTTCCTTCCTCTACCTTACGTCCCGCGTAAAGGACGATGACCCGGTCCGCGATCTCTGCAACCACCCCCAAATCGTGGGTGATGAACAAAATGCCCGCGTTCATGGTGCGTTTGAGTTTGGCCAAAAGCAAAAGTACCTGTTTTTGAATGGTTACATCCAGCGCGGTGGTGGGTTCATCCGCGATCAGCAGCCGGGGCCGCATGCTCATCATCATGGCAATCATCACCCGCTGGCGCAGGCCGCCGGAAAGTTGGAAAGGATACTGGCGCAGCCGGGCTTCGGGGTTGGAGACGCCCACCTGGTTTAGATAAGAAAGAGCAGCGGCTTCCGCTTCCTTCTTGCTGAGCCCCTTGTCATGACGCCGCAAGCCCTCTGTCATCTGGTAGCCGATGGTCAACAAAGGGTTCAGGCAGGTCATGGGTTCCTGGAAGATCATGCCCATTTTGTTGCCCCTGATCTGCCCCATTTCGTTCTCTCTCAAGCCCAGCAGTTCCTGGCCATCCAGCTTGATGCTGCCGGATTTGACGCTGCCGTTTGCGGGCAACAACTGCATGACAGACAGGGTCATCACGCTTTTTCCGCAGCCGGATTCCCCCACCACGCAGAGGGTTTCATTTTGCGCCACATCAAAGGATATCCCGTTTAAGACAGGGTACTCCTGCTTGTTGATGCGAAAGGCGGTCACCAGGTTATTCACTTGCAGCACCTTGGTCTGGGGCATTGGGGGCCTCCCTTGTTTACGCTTTCCCCCGCGGGGAAGCGCCCCGCGGGAGGAAAAATACTGTGTCAGTCAACCGGTTCAAACTCTTTGATATAGAATGAACCATCAGCGGTCAGGTCCACGTTTTTGTACTTTACGCTGTTGTAGGCAAAATTGTTTTCGTTGTTGAACACCGGGGCCGCATAGGCCTCCTGCATCAGCATCATGTTGGCCTTTTCCAGGGCCGCCACACGCTTTTCGGCCACCACGGTGGTTTTGCTGTCATATACCAGTTGGTCAAAGGCGTCGTTGTTGATTTTGTTGCGGGCGGATACCTGGCTATGCCAGTTGGGCTCCAGCAGCTCTGTGCCGTCCCGGGTCACTTTGGACCAGGCAGCCAGGGTGACATCAAAGCGGTCGTCCGTTTTGCTTTCTGTCAGCCAGGCAGACCAGTCGATCATTTCCATCTTGACATTGTTGAACCCCGCCGCCTTCATGTTGGCCTGGAAGAACTCGCCCATGGGTGTATACACGGCAGAGGTGGGCACCAGGAAGTGGATTTCCTCATCCGCCCAGCCGTTGTCCTGGATCAGCTTTTTGGCGCCTTCCAGGTCAAAGCCGATGTCCGCTGCCTCCGCAGCCTCGGTATAGCCGAAGACCCTGGGCCCAATCACGCTTTTGGCCACAGTGGCATGCCCTTCCAGGACAAAGTTTACATAGGATTCCTTGTCCAGGGATTTGATGATGGCCGTCCTGAAATCCTTGTTGGCCATGAGGGGGTTCACAAAGGAGTTGGGACGCAGCGCCACGTAGTAGATCTGTGCGGAGTCATGGTTGGCCAGGGTCACCCCCTGCATGAACTGCACCCGGGGCAGGGCTTCCACAGACAGGGAGGGAATAAAATCCGCTTCCCCGGTTTCCAGACGGGCCAGGGCGGTGGCTTCCTCCAGGATGACCGTCATGGTCACATCCTTGATGGCTGGCTTATCGCCCCAGTAGTCATCAAAGCGGGTTAAGACCACATTGGAACCGGAGACGGAGGACACAAACTTGTACGGGCCTGTGCCGCACGGATCAATCATCAAGTCCTGATTGGACTGCGCTGTAGGGGACACAATGGCGCTGTTAGTGTGGGCCAATTTGGCGGTCAGCACACCGTCTTCATACTTCAGGCCAATCTTCAGCGTCAGATCGTCCACCGTCTCGATCGTGTCCATGGAGGCTGTCAGGGACGCCCGGGCAGAGCCAAAGTCCGGATCCTTGATGAGTTCAAAGGTGTACTTCACTGCCTCGGCGTTAAAGGGGGTGCCGTCGTGGAACAGCACTCCATCCCGCAGCTTGATGGTGACCGTTTTGCCGTCCTCAGAAAAACTGGGCAGCTCTGCCGCCAGTAGCGGCACAATGTCCCCCTCGCGGTTGATGAAATACAGGGTTTCATAAATCTGGGCGTTTACATAGGTGGACGCGCGGTCATTGGTGCGCAGCGGGTCCATGCCGGAGAAATTGTCGGTAATCACCACCTGGAACATGCCCGCGTCCGATGCGATAGCTGCTGCAGACAGGGACAAAAGCAGCATCACCGCCGTGAACAGGGAGATCAGTTTGCTAAAATGCCTGGGTGTTTTCATGGTTGGAACTCCTTTTTTTATTTCTACCGGCGGTTGCCCGCAGGGGTAGCGCTTAGTCTTTGAGGCTGGGGTCCAGGATATCCCGCAGTTTGTCCCCAAGGATATTGAAGCAAATCACAGTAATCACGACCGCAAGGCCGGGGATGACAATCAAGCTGGGCCGCTGCCAAAGATAGTTTTTGCCAGTGGCGATCAAGCCACCCCATTCTGGCGCCGGGGCCGGTACGCCCATGCCCAGATAGCTGAGGGTGGAGATGGAAATCAGGGAGGAACCCATGCGCATGGTCGCCACCACAATGATGATGGGCAGGGTATTGTGAAACACATGGTGAAACAGGATGCGCCAGTCGCTGGCGCCCAGGGAGCGCACTGCCATCACATAGTCCTCCTCCCGGATCTGTAGCACCCTGCTTCTGACCATCCGCGCAAAGGAGGGGATGGACCAAATACTGATGGCCAAAGTGGAGTTGAAGGTGCTGGCCCCCAGCATGGCCACAATCAGCATGGCCAGCAGGATGCCAGGAAAGGTGAAAAGCAAATCCATAAAGCGCATGATGATGTTGTCAAGACGCTTGTAAAAGCCGGCCAGCATCCCAAAAATTACGCCCCAGAACAAGCCCATCCCGGTGGAAACCAGCCCCACCAAGAGGGAGGTGCGCCCGCCGTACAAAAGCCGTGAGAGCATATCCCGCCCCAGGTGATCCGTGCCCAGGGGATGGTCCGCTTTGACCTTCATGACATCGGCCGGGTTCTTGCTCCATTTGCCCCAAAAGCCTGGCGCCAGCCGGCTGGTGACATCGGTATCCTCCGGAAGATAGGGCGTAACAAGAGGGGCTGCGGCTACCAGGATGATCAGCACGATTAACACAAAGAAGCATACGGTGGCCAGTTTGTTTTTAAGCAGCTTCTGAAAAGCCGCGCTCACAGCCCCAGGGTGTTTGATTGATGTTGCTTGTGAAGTCATTCGTACTTAATCCTCGGGTCGACCACGCAGTAGGTCAGGTCCACGGCCAGGTTCACCAGGATGAACAGGGCGGCAATCACCAGCACCGTGCTTTGCACCACCGGGTAGTTGCGCGTATTGATGGCATTCACCAAATAGGTGCCCACCCCGTTGATGACAAAGACCTGCTCCGTCACAATCGCGCCGCCCAGCAGGGCGCCAAAGCTGGTGCCAAACTGGGTCAGCAGGGGGATCATGGCGTTCTTTAGGGCATGGATGAAAATGACGCTTGCCTTCCCCAGCCCCTTGGCCCTGGCGGTGCGGATGTAGTCGGACTGGAGCACCTCCAGCATCGCGGAGCGCCCGATGCGCATAAAGGACGCGATGCTGGCTGTGGACAGCGCCAAAGCCGGTAAAATCACCTGGCGCAGCCCCAGGGGTGTCCAGAAGAATTCTGTCATGCCGCCGGAGGGAAACCACCCCAGCCGGACTGAGAACACCAGCATCAGCATGGTGCCCAGCCAGAAATTGGGAATGGAAATGCCCACCAGTGAGGTTGTGGTCAGCAGGTTGTCCACGAAGGTATCCCGCTTAATGGCGGTCAGAACGCCCAGGGGGATGCCGATTACGATCGCCAGAATGATGGCGGCGCAGGCCAGGTTGATGGTGAAGGGAAGGCGGATGGCAATTTCCTGGGAGATGGGTTGGCGGGTGGTGTATGACATGCCGAGGTCCACCGTCACCAGGCGCTTTAAATACCTGCCGTACTGCACCCAGAAGGGCTGATCTAGCCCCAGGCTGGTCCGTACCGCCGCAATGTCCTCCTCCGTCGCGGAAGCGCCCGCCACCATTTGCGCCGGGTCGCCAGAAGCCAGGTGAAGGGAGCCGAAGACAATGAAGGTCATGCCGATGAGCAAAACCAGCATCATTCCCAGGCGTTTTGCGATATACCGTCCCATAAGCCTTTCCTCTCTGCCGCGGCGTATGATTATTCATCCAACCACCCGTGGCCACTAATAAAAACCCAGCACAATACATTGTTTACGCTGGTGTTGGCATTAGTCATATCATTGTATATAAAGCCTTGTCAACGCCGGACAGGGCGTGCATATTTATTATCAGGTATCTTGGTAACCGTTTAGACATGCCGGGCGCAACAATGCAGAGTAAAAACAAAAACAGCGGCAGCCGGCGCTTTTCCCTTTTGTTGATTGACAACAAATATGGCGATATTATATTTATACCGATGACCGGCATCTGAAAATGAGCTGATGTAAGCCTGGGGCGAGGGTTTCCTGGGCTTAACTTTACAAGTGCCGGATTTGGCTGTATTCTGTTGGATACCAGACAAACACGCGGACAAGCGGGTCTGGTATCGTACACACACCAAACAGGAGAGTGACATGACGCAGGACCCCTGGCAAAGCCAAACACCACCCCCGCAGAACCCGCTGTTTGATCACCAGCAGGCGGGGCCGCAGGGCGGTCCTGCCATGCCGCCGGATCCTGACGGCTTTTTTACGCCTGCGTATCCCCAGCGGATGCAGCAGCAAATGCCGCCCCAGTTTAACGCGCCGCCCCCCTATGCCGGCGGCGTCAACCCCTATCCCCCGCCTATTGAAGAACTGTCTTCTGATGAAGAACCGCCGGATGACCGGATGATCTACCGCGCGCCGCCCAGGCAGCGCAACATCATCGTCTGGCTGTATTTAAGCCTGGCTGTCCTCATCATTGTGCTCATATCCGTCGCAGCCAGCCAATTCTTTGGCCGGCAGGAGACAAAGACCGCTGTGGTCACCATTTCTGAGCAGGGCACCACCTTCTCCGGCCGCACGATGATTGTGCGCAACGAATCGGTCTTCCAGCAGGAGAACGTATCCGACGTGCGCTACAGCGCGGAGGAAGGTTCCGCCGTCAGCCGCGGGGATCCTGTTTGCACGGTGTATTCCACCGGGTTTTCCCCGCGTGAGTTGGAGCGCCTGCAGTCCTACCGCAATTCCATCAAGGATTATCACAAGGTGTTGCTGAACGCTGCCACAACACCGGACGCGCAGCTGGCGCGCCTTGAAACCATGGTGATGCAGCGCGCGCAGGAAACGCAGGCCTTGGTGCGCGGCGCCAGCGGCAACCTGCTCAACCAGGAGCAATTACTGAAGGAAGCGATCGCCAGCCGCCATACCTACCTTAAGCAAAAATATATTGAGGACACCAAATTAACCAGGCTGTACGACAACGAGAACAGCCAGCTGCAGCGCATCGAAACCTGGACCAAGCAGTTTGCCGCCATGGATAACGGCATTGTCAGCTTTTATACGGACGGGTTTGAGTCCGCGCTCAACTCTGCCACCTACCAGGAGTACACCCCCCAGGAGGTGCGCAGCATGCTTTCCGGGCAGATCCCCAAGTCCGCGGAGCGGCCCAAGAACGCGATTGACATCTTCCGCCTGGTGCGCCAGTTTGACTGGGGCGCGCTGATGCTGGCGGATGACCTGAATTGGAACCCGGTGGTTGGGGACCAGTACCGCATGCTGATTGAAAGCTTTGAAAGCACCACCGTAATGGTTACGGTGGAATCCGTCACGCGCTCAGGCGGCGAGTTGATGGTTCGTTTGAAGGCCAACTCTGCCATTGAACCCATCCTGTACACCCGCTCGGCCCGTGTGCAGCTGTCAAAATCTGTCATCACCTATGCCGTGCCCGCCTCCGCGATCATCAACCAGGACGGCTTGATCGGCGTTGTGGTGCAGTACCAGGAAGGCCCCTACCTGGTGCCGGTTGAGGTGATCAGCCAGGACGCCACCCAGGCGCATGTGGTGCCTGTGAATGCCGGGCATTTATACGAAGGCCTGACCGTGCGGCTCTTTTAGCCGCTTTGCTTGCATGCAGGCTTGATTTTCGTTATACTACTATGGAATGTTTGGGTTCAGTTCAATCCGGACTGAGGAGGAAATAATGGACTTTCGTGATCTGACAAACCGCGCAGCGGACCGCATTAAATCCGTATTCAGCAAAGAAAACCGCTTTTTTTACGGCACCCCGGACCACCAGGAGGAGCCCTATCAGGAGGATATGAGCGCAGCGCCCATGCAGGGCACCTATCCCAACACCTATCATCAGGCGCCTTATCAGCAGCAAGGCGCGCCTGTGCAGCAAGGGCAATACCAACAGCCGGTTTATCAGCAGCCCTACCAGCAGGCATATCAGCAGCCCCAGCAGGCACCCATGTTCCACCAGCAACCACAACAGCATTATACGCAGCAGACAGCCCCTGTGAACGCTTGGCAAGCCCATGGCTATCAGGAACCGGTGCAGCAATATACACCGCCGCAACAGCAACAATATGCCGCTTCGCCCCAGCAGGCCCAGGTAGGCCAGCAAATGGAGCAATCCGGCCGCAACAGGCGCGCCGCGCAGCATAACCAGCCCCCGCAGCAGCCGGACAACATCGTCCAGTTCCCGGGCGCTGTACCCGAGATGGAACCCAAGATGGTGGATGCCTATGTGGTGAACATCACCAACATCACCGGCTGCAGGCAAGCCATGACCTGCCTGCGCAAAGGGCAGTGCACGCTGGTGGTGATGGATCAGTTGATTGACAAGGCCGAAGTGCGCCGCTATGTGGACATGTTAAACGGCGCCTGTTTCGCGCTGGGTGGCACCATGACCCGACTGTCTGTGAAGGTGGGCTTTTATATCCTGGCGCCCAGCGGCATGATGGTATATACCGACCCCATCACCGCCAGCGCCAACGCGCCCGCACGCCCGCAGCCGCAGGCACAGCCCGGGATGCAGCCGCAGCAGGCGGCCTACCAACAACAGCAGCCTATGTATCAACCGCAACCGCAGCAGGCAACCTATCAGCCCCAGCAAAACCCCTATGCCCCGCCAATGCAGCAGCAACAACAGGAACCTTATAACGCACAGCGTTACGCGCAATAAAACAGTTCACTGAAGGGAGAATCATCATGGCCATCACAGTAACGATGATCGAGGAGAAAGAATTTAAAAAAGCCGTCCGCGGTTACGACCCCCTGGAGGTTGACGAGTTTCTGGACGCGATTTGCGATGAGATGGAAAGCATGAACCAGACCATCGCGCAGCTGCGGGATCAGCTTAAGCAGCAGCAGGCAAGCCCCGCGCCCTATATGCCCGCGGTCGCGGCGCCGGCGCCCTTAGCCCCGATTGCCGCCGCGGATGAAAAGCCTGCCCTGCCCAGCGATCTGAAAACCGCGCAGGAGCTGCTTGAAAAAACCCAGAAGTCCTGTGATGAGGTGCTGGAAAAAGCCCGCAAGCGCGCGGAGGAGATCATCCAGGAGGCCGAGGACATGGTGCCCGACCCCGAGGTGGAAGACCTGGAAGCCAAGAAGGATGCCCTCAAAAAAGAAATTGAGGACCTGGAGGCGGATGCCCAGAAGTTTAAGACCCGTTTGCAGACCATGCTGAAGGATCAGATTGATATCCTGGATTCGGAGTTGTCCTAAATGCGTTTAGGGGCAATTGAAGGCGGCGGCACCAAAATGGTGCTGGGCGTGTATGATGAGGCATTTAATCTGCTTGAGCATACCAGCCTGCCGACCACCGTCCCGGATGAGACCATCCCCGCGATGTGCTCGTTCTTTGAGGACAAGGGCATTGATGCCCTGGGCATCGCCAACTTTGGCCCCCTTAATTTGCGCGCCTCCTCAGACACCTACGGCACAATCTTAAACACGCCCAAGTTGGCCTGGCAGCGCTATCCCCTGCTGCACACCTTTCGTGACGCGCTGGGGGTGCCCTGTGAGATTGATACCGATGTCAACGCAGCCGCCCTGGCCGAGTGTGAGCTGGGCGCCGCAAAAGGGCTGAAGAACTGCCTGTATTTTACCGTGGGCACAGGCATTGGCGGCGGGCTGTACCTTGAAGGCAACCTGATCCATGGCCTGATGCACCCTGAATGGGGCCACATGCTCCTTTCGCGGCATGAGGAGGACCCGCTGTTGCATGGCATTTGCCCTTACCACCCCAACTGTGTGGAAGGCTTTGCCTCCGGCCCCGCGATGCAGACGCGTTGGGGCATCCCAGCCAAGGATCTGCCGGCCGATCACCGCGGATGGGAGCTGGAAGCCTATTACCTGGGCCAGTTGTGCGCCAACGCCTTGATGACCGTCTCACCCGAGATGATCTTGATGGGCGGCGGCGTGATGCACCAGGAGAACCTGCTTCCCATGGTACGCCAGCAGATGCTGAAGTTTGTCAACTGCTATGTGGACGCGGAGCAGCTGCCGGATATGGACGATTACATCAAGGCGCCTGCCCTCTGGCCGCACAGCGGCCTCATAGGCGCTGGGCTATTGGCCAAAAAGGCGCTTGAGAACCAGTAAATTTAAACAGTGATATGACAAAAGCCGCTGTGAAGGACTCACAGCGGCTTTTGTCATGGAAAACTTATCGTTTGGTAATGCTGAGGGTGGCTTCGCGGCCGTTGATGTCCCAGGTTTGGGTGAAGGCTTCCGTGGGCGCTTCATCCGTCGCAAACGTCTCTGCCAGCACCACCTCGCTGATGAAGGCAGCGTGGGCTGCCAAAGCATGGCCTAAAGCTTCATCCGCTTTGTACCAGACATGGATGCGGTCCACCACGTCAAAGCCGGCGTCCTTGCGCATGGTCTGCAATTTGCTGATCACCTCACGCGCATAGCCCTCATCAATCAGTTCCGGTGTCAGGCTGGTATCAAGACCCACGGTAACACCATAGCTTTCCTGGGCGATCAGGCCTTCCTTCTGGGTGGTTTCAATCAGCACATCGCTCTCGGCCAGTTCCACCATTTCCCCGTCCAATTCAAGCTTCAATGCCTCTCCCCTGCGGAAGGCCGTCACCGCTTGCGTTCCATCGGTTTTGGCCAGCAGCTGGCTGATCTGCCCCAGCTTTTTGCCAAAGCGCGGGCCCAGGGTACGCAGCTGCGGCTTGAGCAGGTAACCAGTGAAGGCATCCGCGTCCTTTGTGAACACAATCTCCTTGACGTTGAGTTCATCCGCTGCCAATTCCTGATATTCCGCGCCCAAATCAGCGCCCATCACCAGCAGCTTTGCCAGCGGTTGGCGCACCTTGAGGCTGGCCAGGTTGCGCGCGGCACGGCCCAACTGGATGACCTGCAGCAGCTGCGCCATCTGGCGCTCCATCTCCGGGTCAATCAGGGCTTCATCCGCAGCCGGGAAAGCGCACAGGTGGACGGATTCCGACGCGTCCTGGTCCACAGCGCGCACCAGGTTTTGGTAGATGGACTCTGCCATGAAGGGCGTGAAGGGCGCGGTGAGGCGCGTAATCGCCTCCAGCACCGTGTACAGGGTGATGAAGGCAGCCTCCTTGTCCTTTGCCATGCCTTTGCCCCAGAAACGGGCGCGGCCGCGGCGCACATACCAGTTGGACAGGTCGTCCACCAGTTCGTTAAGAGCATTGGCGCTCTCCGGCACGCGGTAATGGCTTAAGTTATCATCAACCGCCTTAATGGTGGAGTGCAGCCGGCTTAGGATCCAGCGGTCCATTAAGGTCAGCTTGGCCTCATCAATCGGGTGGTCCTTTGGCACAAAGCCATCAATCTGCGCATAGAGGATGTAGAAGGCGTAGGTGTTCCACAGCGTGCTCATGTACTTGCGCTGCGCCTCGTTGACCGCGTCGTGATAAAAGCGGCTGGGCAGCCAGGGCGCGCCCGCGGTGTAGAAATACCAGCGCACCGCGTCCGCGCCAAACTGATCAATGACCTCCATCGGGTCAATCACGTTGCCGATGTGCTTGGACATCTTGCGGCCGTCCCGGTCCTGCACATGGCCCAATACCAGGCAGTTTTTATAGGGTGACTGGCCAAACACCAGTGTGCCGATTGCCAGCAGGGAATAAAACCAGCCGCGGGTCTGATCGACCGCTTCTGAGATGAAATCCGCCGGGAAGTGAGCGTGGAACTCCTCCTGGTTTTCCTTTGGATAGTGCCACTGGGCAAAGGGCATGGAGCCGGAGTCATACCAGCAATCTATAACTTCTTTAGTGCGATGCATGTCTTTGCCGCATTCCGGGCAGCGCAGAACCACCCGGTCGATATAGGGCCGGTGCAGTTCCAAATCCTCCGGGATGGGCGCGGTGCTCAATTCCGCCAGCTCTTCCCTGCTGCCGATGACATGCATGTGGCTGTCCTCGCACAGCCAGACCGGCAGCGGGGTGCCCCAGAAGCGCTCCCGCGAGAGCGCCCAGTCCAGGACGTTTTCCACAAAGTTGCCCATGCGGCCTTCCTTGATGTTCTCCGGATACCAGTTGATGGAACGGTTGTTCTTGATCAACTCATCCTTTACCTCGGTCATGCGGATGAACCAGGTGGCGCGGGCGTAGTACATCAGCGGCGTATCGCAGCGCCAGCAGTGCGGATAGTTATGGGTATACAGCGCCTTTTGCTGCAGCAGGCCGCGGGTTTGCAAATCCTCCAGGATGTCCGGATCCGCGTCCTTGATGAACTTGCCTGCCCAGGGTGTATCCTCTACAAACCGGCCCTGCGTATTGACCAGTTGGATGAAGGGCAGCTGGTTTTCCCGGCCGATGCGGGCGTCATCCTCACCAAAGGCGGGCGCGATATGGACAATACCGGTGCCATCAGACAGCGAGACATAGGGATCCGCGACCACGTAAAACGCCTTTTCCTTGGGGGACACCAGCGGCCAGAGGGGCTCATAGGCCATGCCCAACAGGTCTTTGCCGGGGAAGGTGTCCAGAATCTTGACCTGGTCCTCTTCTGTAAACAAACTGGACACCAGCGCCTGCGCCATGATGAGCGTGTCGCCGTTTTGCTGTAAGCGGCAGTAGGTTTCCTTTTCGTTCACGCACAGGGCGACGTTGGAAGGCAGGGTCCAGGGCGTGGTGGTCCAGGCCAGCAGGTAGGTATCCTTCTCCCCCTTGACCGGAAAGCGCACAAAGGCTGAAAACTCGGTCACTTCCTCATAGCCCTGGGCTACCTCATGGCTGGACAGCGCGGTGCCGCAGCGCGGGCAATAAGGCACCACCTTATGGCCTTTGTACAGCAAGCCTTTGTCCGCGATTTGCTTTAAGCTCCACCAGACCGACTCGATATAGCTGTCATAATAGGTGACATAGGCCTTGTCCATGTCCACCCAGTAACCCACGCGGTCGGACATCTCCTCCCAGTCCTTTAGGTATTTCCAGACGGACTTCTTGCATTCCTGGATAAAGGGCTCGATGCCATAGGCTTCGATCTGATCCTTGCCGTCGATGCCCAGCTTTTTCTCGACCTCCAGCTCCACCGGCAGGCCGTGGGTGTCCCAGCCGCCGATGCGGTAGACATCCTTGCCCTTCATGGTCTGGTAGCGCGGGAAAAGGTCTTTCATCGCGCGGGTGATGACATGGCCGATATGCGGCATGCCATTGGCCGTGGGTGGCCCTTCGAAGAAGTTAAACTTCTCTTTTCCCTTGTTTTGGGCAAAACTCTTTTTCATGATGTCGTTTTCAGCCCAAAAGCGCGAGACCTCCCGCTCCCTGCTGGCGAAGTTCAAGTCGCTGACTACCTTTTTGTACATCCTTTTCCTCCAATAAAAAAACCGCCCCCATGGGACGGAGAATCCGCGGTACCACCCAATTTGGCGCAAGCGCCCACTTGTTGCCGGATAACGGCGGCGGCCGTGAGGGATTAGCTCATGCTCCGGGGTGATCTGCTGCCGCGCTTCCTGCCAGGCTTGCACCGCCCCTGGCTCGCTTCTGGAAGGGATGCGGCACCCGTCCCCTTCATCGCGCTTTCATTATACACCATCAGGATATTTTGTAAAGCGCGGCCGCGCCTTAGGTGCTGATGGTGACGTTGAAGATGTAGCGGTAAATATAGGCGCGGTATTTGGCCCACAAGCCCGCCTTCTGATACAGGGTTTTCAGCTGCTGATACAGCCTGGACTTGATCTTGAAGCTGTCGCCCAGTTTGAACATCGTCCGCCAGGTCTGGCCGCTGTAGGTGCGCTCGTAGTTGTAGATGGGTTCCTTGATGAAACTGACCTTGCCCACATGGTGATAAAAGCGCATGTTGAAGTCAAAATCCTCACCCCAGGTGTAGGAATGGTCAAACCGCAGGTTGTTCTCCTGCACCACCTGGCGTTTGTACAGCTTGTTCCACAGCGCGCTGTAATAATAGCTGCCCGGGCGGCGTGACAGTTTGTGCAGGAAGTCGGTTTTGTCCACCGTCTCATCCCCCTTGACATAACCACGGTCTATTACCCGGCCCTTCATGATGATGTTGAAATGCGCGATGATGAGGTCGGGCTGATGCTGACGGACCGCGTTGAGGAGTTGTTCATACGCGCCTGGCACCAGGTAGTCATCGCTGTCCACAAAAGAAATATATTGCCCGCGGGCGGCCTTGAGCCCTGTGTTGCGCGCAGCCCCCGGCCCGCTGTTTTGCTGGTCCAGCACAATGATGCGTGGGTCCCTCTGGGCGTATTCCTGGCATACCGCAAGGCTCTTATCGCGGCTGCCGTCGTTGATCAGGATGATTTCGATATCATCCACCCCCTGGTCATACACGCTTTTGAGGGCTACAGGAAGGCATTCCTGGGCGTTATACACAGGGATGATGACACTGAGCACAGGACTATTCAAATCACTACACTCCTTATTGACGATGGGTGTATTATAGCACAGGTGTACCCCTGTGTAAAACAATAGTCCTCAAGCAGATTCTTGCACCCCTTTCATCCTGATTATGCTATAATAAAGCAACACGAACAGGAGGCGTAGACAAATGAAAAAAAGAATTGTTCTGGATATCAACCATCTGATGGCTGATACCGTTGGCGCGCAATACGGCATCCACCCGGGTGACATCCAGACAAAGGCAGACCAGGCCAAGGCCGCGTTTATGGCAGTTAAAAAACACAGCGGCACAGGCTGGCTGGGATGGACAGAGTTGCCCTACAACCAGGCGGAGATCGTGCAGGACATCAAAAAGACCGCACAGGATATCAGCGCGCGCTTTGACACCTTTGTGGTGCTGGGCATCGGCGGCAGCGCCCTGGGCCCCATCGCCGTGCAGCAGGCGCTTAACCACCTGCGCTACAATGAATTGACCAAGGAGGCCCGCGGCGGCCCCAGGCTGTATGTGGAGGACAACATCGACCCGGAGCGCATGCAGGCGCTGCTGGATGTGATTGACCTGAAAACCACCTGCTTCAACATCATCACCAAGTCCGGCGCGACGGCGGAGACGATGAGCCAGTACCTGATTATCAGCGACCTGCTGAAAAAAGCGGTGGGCGCCACGTGGCATGAGCACATTGTCGCGACCACAGACAGCGAGCGGGGGAACCTGATTAAACTGGCCAAGAAGGAAGGCTTCAAGCTGTTTTATATCCCTGCCTCCGTGGGCGGGCGCTTCAGCGAGTTGAGCCCGGTTGGCCTTTTAGCGGCTGCCGTTTGCGGTATTGACATTGACGCCTTGCTGGAAGGCGCTGCGGACATGGACAAGCGCTGCGCCAGCGACAATGTGTGGGAAAACCCCGCGCTGCTGGAGGCTGTAATCCAGTACATCGCGATGGAGGAGATGGGCATCAACGTCCACGTGATGATGCCTTACGCCGACAGCCTGAAATACATGGCCGATTGGTTTTGCCAGCTGTGGGCGGAAAGCCTGGGAAAAAACGTCACCCGCAAGGGCATGGCCGTCAATGTTGGCCAGACGCCTGTAAAATCCCTGGGCGTGACAGACCAGCACAGCCAGCTGCAGCTGTACACCGAAGGGCCCTACGATAAGATTGTTACCTTCCTGCAGGTGGAAAACTTCCGCCAGACCACGCCCATCCCCCATGGCTGTGAGGAATTTCCGGATGTGGCCTTCTTGGGCGGCAAGAGTTTAAATGAATTGCTGGACGCCGAATACCGCGGCACACAATACGCGCTGCTGCGCGCCGGCCGGATGAGCCAGACGATTGTCCTGCCCGAAGTGAGCGCGCATACCATTGGCCAGCTGATATATTTCCTGGAATTGGTAACGGCCTACGCCGGCGAGCTGCTGGACATTGACGCGTTCAACCAGCCTGGTGTGGAGGAAAGCAAAATCGCATCCTATGCCGTATTGGGCAACACCGGGGAGAAGTTCCGCAGCAAGCAGGCAGAGATGGCGCAACAACCGGAAAGCAAGAAAGAATACAGGCTCGACTAAACGCCACATTTACCAAAAACGAGCAGTGGGCGCTGCTCGTTTTTTATGTGTCTGTAGATCTTCAACTGTCCAAAAATTCCCGGGTGTACAGGGCGAAAAAGGCAGCGCCCTTAGCCAGCACCGCCTCATCCACGTCAAATTTGGGATGGTGGTGGGGATAGGTTAAGCCTTTCTGCTCGTTCCTGATGCCGATATAGCACATAAAGCCGGGGAAAGCCTTGAGGTACTCGCCAAAGTCCTCCGACGCCATGATGGGCTCAAAGGGATCATGCTCAAAGAGTGGATAGTTTTTTAACAGTTCCTGCGCGAAATTGGCGGCGGTGGGGTCGTTGTTGACCATGGAGCAGCCGGTGATGAAAACCACCTCCGCTTCCGCACCATAAGCCGCAGCGGTGTTCTGCGTGATTTGCTGGACCAACTCCTTCACGCGCGCCTGATGCGCTGTGGAAAAAGTGCGGAAGCCGCCTTCCAGCGTGGCCGTCTCCGGAAACACATTGGCGATGGTGCCGGCCCGGATTTTGCCGACGTGCACCACACAGGGCTCTGTCACCGCGACGCGGTTGGACGGGATGGCGGAAAGAGAAAGCACCAACTGACACAAGGGTTTGATGGGGTCGATGCACTGGTCTGGCCGGGAGCCGTGCCCGCCCTTCCCCCGCACTATAATCTTAAAATTATCTGAGTTGGCCATGCGGGCGCCCGGCATCACGGAAATCTTGCCGCTATCAATATCCGCCCACAGGTGCGCGGCGATGACCTGATCAACCCCGCCCTGGGAAATCAGGTAATCAATCAGGATCTGCGCGCTGCCGCCCACTTCCTCCGCGGCCTGGAAGCAAAAATACACGGTTCCGGGTAGGTCTGCCTGGTGGTCCTTGAGCATCCTGGCCGCGCCCAGCAGCATGGCGGTATGCCCGTCATGACCGCAGGCATGCATCACGCCAGGTGTATTTGAGGCAAACGGCAAACCGGTTTCCTCCAGGATGGGCAGGGCATCCATGTCCGCGCGGATCGCGATGCGCTTACCTTCCCCCTTGCCGCCCGCCAGTTTACCCACCACACAGTGATTGTCCAGGCGCTCAAAGGGAATGCCCAGTCTGTTTAGTTCATCACACACCAATTGGCTGGTGCGCACCTCCTGGTTTGACAGCTCCGGGTGGCTATGGATGTCCCGCCGCAGCGCGATGATGGCGTCCTCATGCTGTGTGATCAGCAGCTGATAGTCCATTTTGTATCCCTCTTTATCAATGATTCAAGGAGCGCTCTCTGGTTGAAAACGCTCCTTGAATTGTCCTAGTTAAATCTTAATCGAACTGGTAGCGCACAATGGGGTTGCGCGCGGCGCCAACTTCATCCGGCCGGCTGATATAGGTGGTCTTCGGGCAGTCATGCAAGCTGTCCGGGTCGTTTTTGATGGCCTCGAAAATCTCGGCAAAGGCTTGTGCGGCCTCGTCCAGGGTTTCGCGGTTTTCCGTCTCCGTCGGCTCCACCATCAGGGCTTCCGGCACATTCAGCGGGAAGTACATGGTGGGCGGGTGCATGCCGTAGTCCAGCAGGCACTTGGCCACATCCAGCGCGCCGACGCCGCTTTGCTTTTTCACCTTTTCAAGGGAGATGACAAACTCGTGCATGCAGATGCGGTTGTAGTACGGCGGGAAGTAAGGCTCAATCTTGCGCATGAGGTAGTTGGCATTCAGCACGGCCATCCCGCTGGTGCGGGTGATGCCTTCCTTGCCCAGGGTGAGGGCATAGGTCAAGGCACGCGCGACCACCAGGAAGTTGCCAAAGAAGGCGCGAACCTGGCCAACGCTGTCCGGCCTGCGGGAATCCCACTCACCCATATGGCTTTGGGGCAGGTAGGGGCGCAAGATCTCCTTGCAGCCGACAGGGCCCGCGCCGGGGCCGCCGCCGCCATGCGGCGTGGAGAACGTTTTGTGCAGGTTGAGGTGGATGACGTCAAAGCCCATGTCGCCGGGGCGTACCCAGCCCATGATGGCGTTGAGGTTGGCGCCGTCGTAGTAGTTCAGGCCGCCGGCCTCATGCACCAGGCGGGTGATCTCCAAAATGTTGGGGTCAAAGATACCCATCGTGTTGGGGTTGGTCAGCATCAGGCCGGCGACAGTGTCATCCAGCGCTGCCTTCAGCGCGTCCAGATTGACGCAGCCGTTTTCATCAGACGGGATGTGCGTCACGGTGAAGCCCACCATGGACGCGCTGGCCGGGTTGGTGCCGTGGGCGGAGTCCGGGATCAGCACACGGGTGCGCTGGAAATCACCGCGCTTTTCGTGGTATTTCTTCATCAACAGCAGCCCGACATACTCCCCATGCGCGCCAGCGGCTGGCTGGAAGGTCATGTCATCCATGCCGGTAATTTCGCACAGCACCTCGCGCGCTTTGTTCAACACCTCATGGCTGCCCTGGACCGTGTCCCTGGGCTGCAGAGGGTGCACCCGCGCGAAGCCGGGCAAAGCGGCCACCGCTTCGTTGATGCGGGGATTCCATTTCATGGTGCAGGAGCCCAGCGGGTAAAACCCGCTGTTGACGCCAAAGGCCTGCTTGGCCAGCTTGGTGTAGTGGCGGCTGATGGCGACTTCGCTCATCTCCGGCAAGCGGGGCGCGGTTTTGCGTTTGAGCGCCTCCGGCAGCTCCCGTTTGGGGAAGGTGCTCGCGGGCATTTGGAAGGTTCTGCGTCCCTTGACGCTGCGTTCAAAAATCAGTTTCATTGTCCGCTCACCTCCTTGATGATGGTGATGATCTCATCAATGGCTGCCTTGTCCAGTTTTTCTGTCACACACCAGAGGATGTTGTTGTCCTCCGGCAGGCCGCACAGGATGCCGCGCTTGGCCATTTCGGTCTCAAACTTGATGACATCCATGGGGCATTTGGTCAGGAATTCGTTGAAGAACTCGCCCTCATGGACGCGCTCAAAGCCCTTGAGCTTGGCAAGCTCATCCGCGAAATAGTGAGCGCCTTCATAGCACAGCTGTGCCACTTCCCGCAGGCCTTCCGGCCCCATAGCCGCCATATAGACAGCGGAGGTCATCGCGCAGAGTGCCTGGTTGGTGCAAACGTTGCTGGAAGCCTTCTCACGGCGGATGTGCTGCTCACGGGCCTGCAGCGTCAACACATAGGCCCTTTTGCCCTGCTTGTCCACCGTCTCCCCGGCGATGCGGCCGGGCAGCATGCGCATCATTTCTTTTTTGGCGGTCATGAAGCCCAGGTAGGGGCCGCCCCAGCTCATGGGGATTCCCAAAGGCTGGCCTTCGCCCACCGCGATGTCATAGCCCATCTCGCCCGGTGTTTTCATGATGCCCAGCGCGATGGGATACACGCCCAAAACAGCCTTGGCGCCGGCTGCGTGGGCCAGCTCCGCGGCCTTTTCGGCATCCTCAAACTGGCCAAAGAAGTTGGGCTGCTGGATGTAGACACAGGCTGTGTCCTTTGGCAAGTCTTCCAGCGCGCTCAAATCCAGCACGCCGCCTTTTTGCGGAATCAGCTCAAAGGGCACATCCCGCCCCCAGCAGTAGGTGCGGATGGTTTCAATCACTTCCGGGTGCGCGGTTTCAGCGACATAGACGCGCTCCCTGCCCCGGGTTTGTGTCATCATCACAGCCTCCGCCGCGGCGGACGCGCCGTCGTACACGGACGCGTTGCTGACATCCATGCCGGTGAGTTCGGAAATCATCGTCTGGTATTCAAAAATGGATTGCAGCACGCCCTGGCTGATCTCCGCCTGGTAGGGTGTGTAGGTGGTCAAAAACTCCTCCTTGGAGGTGACGGTGCCTACAATTGCGGGGATGTGATGGTCATAGCTGCCGGCGCCGCGCAGGACGATATCAAACACGGTGTTTTTCTTGGCCATGCCTTCCATCACGCGGCGCACACCCAGCTCTGACAAGCCGGGCGCGATGTTGACGGAATCCTCCAGCAACATCTCACGGGGGACGTCAACAAAGAGGTCCCGTAATTCCTTCAGACCAATGGTGTCCAACATCTCCTGCTGTTCTGCCTTGGTACTGGGCAGGTAGCTCCCCATATCAGCCCTCCTTGCTGATGAGATCGGCGTACTGATCCGCATCCAGCAGGTTTTCAAGCCCGGTCACGTCCTTGACCTTTACGATCCAGGCAGCGTAGGCGTCCTCATTGATCAATTCCGGCGCGTCCATCAGCGCTTCATTCACCTCATAGATGACGCCGTTGATGGGGCTGATGATGTCGCTGACGGCCTTGACGCTCTCCACATCGGCGAAGGCTTCGTCCACTGCCACTTCATCATCCACATTGGGCAGGTTGATGAACACCAGATCGCCTAGTTCCTTCTGCGCGAAATCGGTGATGCCGATGGTGACCTTGTCGCCATCCACCTGGAGCCATTCATGGGTAGCCGCGTACTTCAGATTCTTGGGAATGTTCATAAGAGTCCTCCTTAAAATAATTCAATTAAGTTCTTTTGTAAAAGGGCAAGTCTACCACTTTGGCCTTCAGGCGCCTGCCGCGCACATCGATCTCTACCTCGGTATCCGCCTGCGCGATGTCCTTTTGCACAAGCGCCATGGCGCTTGCCTTGTTGGTATAGGGCAGCAGCGTGCCGCTGGTGGTGACGCCCACCTTCCTGCCCTCATGATACACGTCGCTCTCCTCCCGGGCAATCCCCCGGTCGGTCAAAACAAGGCCCACCCGGACGCGCTGTGGCTCGCCCAGGTCCTGTAATGCCTGTTTGCCTATAAAGTCGTCCTTGTCCATCTTGACGAAGAAGTCCAGGCCGACTTCAAAGGGCGTGATCTCATCACTCATTTCGTGGCCGTACAGCGGCATGCCCGCCTCCAGGCGCAGGGTATCCCTGGCACCCAGACCGCAGGGAATGAGGCCCTCATCCGCCCCGGCTTCAAGCAGCGCTTTAGCCAACTGCACCACCTTGTCCGGCGCGCAGTAGAGCTCATACCCCAATTCACCCGTGTAGCCGGTGCGGGAGACCAGGCAGGGAACGCCGGATACATCAAGATCCCGGACAAAGCTGTAATACTTGGTGGGCAGTTTGTCCGCGTCCGTCAATTTGGACAGGATGTCCTTCGCCTTGGGGCCTTGCAGCGCCAGCTGGGCGTAGTGATCGGACAGGTCAATAATCTGCACATCACCCTTGGCGTGCTGTGTAAACCAGGCGTAGTCCTTGTCCTTGTTGGCGGCGTTGACCACCAGGAAGTACTCGTCCTGCGCGAACTTGTAGACAATCAGGTCATCCACGATGCCGCCTTTTTCATTACAAATGGGGCTGTAGCGCACGCGGCCAATGTCCATGTCCGCAAAATCGTTGGTTAAAAAGCGCTGCAGGTTGGATAGCGCGTCCGGGCCTTTGATCAAAATCTCGCCCATGTGGGAGACATCAAACAAGCCGCAAGCCGTCCTGACGGCCATGTGCTCCTTGATGACGCCCGTTTGGTACTGCACCGGCAGCAGGTAGCCAGCGAAGGGGACGATTTTGCCCCCCAGTTCCAGATGCAAATCATATAGCGGTGTTTTCTTTTCCATGCGCCCTCCTTATGCTAAAGGCATGCCGCGCGGCATGCCTTGATAGCGTCATTTCCTGGCACACCCGGGTGCTTCCGGGGTGTTTTTGTGTTTTCCAGGTCCTGTCATCTTGTTATAAGACGATACCATATCCATGATACCCTTTTTTTAATGGTTCAGTGGGCGGTGCGTTACTTTTTTACGCTGCGGCGCAGGTAGGCCGGCACGCCCAGGTCGTCCTTCTCCGCCTGCTGGGATTGCTGCGGCTGCACAGGCTGCTGATAGGGCGCAGCGCCCGGCTGCTGCTGGATGTTTTGGAACTGCGGCGCCTGCTGCACGTAGGGATAGGGTTGCTGAGGCTGGTAACCTTGCGGCGCAGCAGCGGGCGGCGGCACGCCCATCCCCTGCATCTGCGGGGTGGGACGGCTGGTGCCCGGGAAGAAGGCTGCCTCCTGGTTGTCATACAAGTTTTGCACAGAGGGCGCTTCAAAGCCAGTTGTGTCCTGGCGCTCCAGCCCGGCGCGGTTCTCATAGGGATTCATCGCGGCGGTAGCGCTGCCATAGGGCACTGAAGCACGGAAGGGCTTCTTCTTGGATTCCCGGGTGGGGAAGGCGCTCTTCTCAAAGCCGGTCGCGATCACCGTGATGTGGATTTCATCCTTCAGGTTGTTGTCAATGCCAGCGCCAAAGATGATGTTGGCCTCGCTGTCCGCGCTCTCCTGCACCAGCCTGGCGGCCTCGTTGATCTCCAGGATGCCGATGTCCTCAGACCCGGTGATGTTGATGAGCAGGGCGCGCGCGCCGTCAATCTTGGTCTCAAGCAGCGGGCTTGCGATGGCAGCCTTGGCGGCTTCGCTGGTGCGGTTCTCGCCCTTGCCAACACCGATGCCGATGTGGGCCATGCCGCCGGATTCCATCACGGTCTTCACGTCGGCGAAGTCCAGGTTGATGAGGGCGGGCAGGGCAATCAGGTCCGAAATGCCCTGGATGCCCTGGCGCAGGACATCATCCGCGACGCGGAAGGCTTCCAGCATGGAGGTGCCGCGGGCCACGACTTCCAGCAGCCTGTCATTGGGGATGACCACCAGGGTGTCCACAAACTGCTTCAA
Source organism: Clostridiales bacterium (assembly GCA_012837525.1). Classification (GTDB taxonomy): domain Bacteria; phylum Bacillota; class Clostridia; order Christensenellales; family Aristaeellaceae; genus UBA6115. The sequence continues at coordinate 24,659 of DUQZ01000018.1, forward strand.
CTCGTTAATACCGGTTTCGGCGTTGCGCATGCGCTGCTTGCCTTCAAACTGGAAGGGCTTGGTGACCACCGCGATGGTCAGGCAGTTCAAATCCCTGGCGATATCGGCCACGACGGGCGCAGCGCCCGTACCGGTGCCGCCGCCCATGCCGGCAGTGACAAAAACAAGGTCCGCACCTTTGAGGTGCTGGGCAATTTCCTCCCGGCTTTCCTCCGCCGCGCGCTTGCCGATATCCGGCACCGCGCCAGCGCCAAGGCCTTTGGTCAGTTTTTCGCCAATCTGGATCTTCTTGTTGGCGCGGGACGTGGAAAGCGCCTGTTTATCGGTGTTGACCGCGATAAACTCAACGCCCTTTAAGCCCGCTTCCACCATTCGGTTGACCGCGTTGGCGCCGCCACCGCCGCATCCGACGACCTTGATTGATGCGAAATTCGTAGTGACTTCAGGCTCAACCTGCTTAACCTGCATGGTATGTCCCCCTTTATCCTTGTGTTGGTGAATCAGCCGTTTAGCAGCCCGCGCAGGAAACCGCGCAGACCAGTCTGGCCGGCATTGGCAGAGTTCTTGGTGTCAATAATCAAATCAAGCAAGCCCAGCGAGCTGGAATAAATAGCGCTGGACAGTTTGACGGCCTTGCGCGGCAACTCCCGCACAGGACGATCCATTTTTTCGGACAGGTGCTCCCGCCCGCCCTTGTTGATGGCCAGGCCGCCGCCCGTCAAATAAACAGGTGACCAGTTACCCAGGCGCACAGAGGATTCGCGGACCGCGTCCACAATGGCTTCGCAGATCTCATCGGCGCGGGGCAGCAGGATTTCCGCCACCTTGTCGCGGCTGAAGGTTTCCGTCGCGCCGTTTGAGAGCGTGACATCAAAGCTGGTTTTGGTGCTGCTGGGGCCAAACTCAAAGCCGCGCTTGATTTGCTCGGCGCTGTCCAGCGGCACTTCCAGGCCATAGGCCAAATCCGCCGCGATGTGGCCGCCGCCCAGCGGCAGTGTTTTATGGAAGATGATCGCGTCGCCTTCCACCGCCATGATGTCGGTGTTCAAATAGCCGATGTCAATCAGCAGCGCGGTGCGGTCGCGGTCAGTCTCTGAAATAAACAGTATGGCCTCCCCCATCAAGGTGGAGAAAAAGCCGGCGGCCGTCTTGCCGATGGCCAGCAGGCGCTGGGTGATGTCCTCAATAAAGAAGCGGTCTGCGACGACAAAGGAGATCAACGCGCGCAGCTCATTCCCCTGCTGGTTGAGCGGCTCCAACGTCTTTTTGCCGTCATCCACCACAAACCAGGCCGGGCTGCGGTGAATGGGTGTGCCGGGGATGCCCTGCACTTGCTCATCCGCAAGCGCGAACAAGGCGGCGATGTCCCGGCTGGTGACGCGGGGATCAGCCCCCTGCAAGTCCACCTTGACCTCAAAGGAATAGACCTTTGAGAACTGGCCGGGCACCCCGCAATACACAGCCTTGACGTTGGTGCGTGCCTGATCCTCAGCATTCGCGATGGCGGTGCTGATGGCCTCATTTACCTGGCTGCCGTTGTTCCACCTCGCATTCGCGTAGCCATCATAGGGCGCAGTGCCTGCCCCTACAATGTCGCAGCGCTGCCTGGCGCTGACCTCCGCGATCAGTGCAACGATTTTGCTGGTGCCAAAATCAATGACGCTGATAGTACTCATCGCAAACCTCTCCATTTCTCAGGCATTTTCCTTGCCTATTAAGCAAACGCTGGCAAACCGCACAGCAAATATTGTCCGGCCGGTTTATTGTAACCTTTTTGAGACATCTATGCAAGCCTTTTCAAGGATTCCCATAAAACAGACCATGGAATGTTTCGTTTTATGATACTTGATTCTACATTTGGCCCGGCTTTACTGTTCAATGCGGTAGGTTGCCTCCCCCGGCAGGGTGGCTTCGATGATACCGCCTGTCATGTTCCGCCGTCTTAATTCATTGACCACAGACGCTACGGTACCGATCTTGGCGTGCAGGTTCTCCTCGCTGCCCAGGTTGATGGTATACCCATCCTTGGTTTGCAGGGAGATGTTGAGCGTCTGGGACATGTCAATGGTGGCGATCTCTGTCCTAAAGCCCCAGTTTTCCAACTCCGCAAAGAGGGCAATCATGCTGTCCTTTTGCGAAGGATCCGTGCTGGTTGGAAAGCTGCCCGCCGTCTGCTGCCCCCACACCGCAAGGCCGTTGACCTGGATAAGCTGCAAGCCTTCTTTCAGGTCACGCGTCTCCCGCAGGATAAAGCCATCCTGCGCCAGCACGTAGCCCACACCCAAATGTGTGAAGAAGGCGAAGGGATAGCGCTCAATCACCTTGACAGACAAGCCATTTGGGAAGATCTTGGCCATGCCCTCATAAATAAAATAATAGTTTGATTCAACACGGTCCTGGACGAAGTCTTCCGACAAGGTGAAGTAAAACAGACCAGAGTTTAGTCCTGTCAGCCGGGCGGCATCCGCCTGAGAGATGTTCTTAAGCCCGGTGAAATGGATATTCTTGATGGTAAACACAAAGGATTTGAGCAAAAACAATGCGCCCGCGATGATGAGGACTGACAGCAACAGTTTAATCGCGCCGGATACCTTGGGGCGCGGCTGTACCTCCTCCATGCCCTCATCCTGGATGTCCTCGGGCTGGTAGAATGGATCCTGCTGCGCATACGCTTGCTCATCCACCCAGGGCTGCTGTTGGATGGGCTGCTGCTTGTTGCGGTTTGTTTCCGGCGGCGTGGGCGGCATGTGCTGCATCCTAATCCCCCTTTGCCTTCAGCAGGTGGACCAGGCGCTTAAACTCCCGACCCCGGTGCTCATAATCATCAAACATGTCAAAGGATGCGCAGGCGGGCGATAACAGCACTGTATCCCCCAGAGCCGCGCTTTCCGCGCTAAGTCGGACCGCTTCCTCCAGGTTCTGCGCGATCCGTACAGCGTGATACCCTTGCAGCGCCAAATCGTCTTTAATCTGCGGCGCGGTCTGTCCAAACAGGACGCAGTGATGGATGCGGCCAGATTGAATGATCACTTCAGCAAGCGTTTGGAAGGAAATTTCTTTGTCATAGCCGCCCGCGATCAATACCGTGGGACCTGTCATCGCCTCAATGGCCTTGATGGTCGAATCCGGGTTGGTACCCTTGGAATCATTCAACCACCGGACCCCATTGATGGTCGTCACATACTCAATCCGGTGCTCCACCCCTTTGAAGGTCTTGAGCGTATAGGCGATGACCGGGAAGGGCACACCCAGATGGTGTGCGATGGCGGTCGCGGCCAGGGCGTTCTCCACATTGTGCGCGCCAGGGATCAGCAAATCCTGCGCTTTGCAGATGGGACGCAATTCCCCTTCTTCCAACCACGCAATCTGCCCATTCCGCAGCACCGCGCCATTTGGCGCGCTGCCTGTATATGAAAACCAAATGGTTTGTGGGGTCAAGCTTTCGGAGAAGTCCTTGATGCGTTTGTCGTCATAGTTTAAAACGGCCGCGTCGTGCGACGCCATATTGGCAAACATACGCTTTTTAAGCGCGATGTAATTGTCCATTGTTTTGTGGCGGTCCAGGTGATCAGGCGTAATGTTCAAAAGCGCCGCGACGTGCGGATGAAAGCGCGTGCTGGTTTCCATTTGGAAGCTGGACACCTCCGCCACCAGTAAATCATTCTCCTCCGCTTCCAGCACCGCGGTGGAAAGCGGGTAGCCTATGTTGCCGGCCACGTGGACAATGCGCCCGGCCTGCTTGAACATCTCCCCCAATAGAGTAACCGTGGTGGTCTTGCCATTGGTGCCGCTGACGGCAATCAAGTCAAGGTCTGTGCAGGAGGTGGCGAAATCAAGCTCCCCAATGACAGGAATCTTGGCCTCAAGTGCTTGTTTTACAAAAGCCGCGTCAATTGAAATGCCTGGGCTGATCAGCAGCTTGTCACACTGTGCAAGCAATGGCGCGGCAGGTTCTGAGAACCGCAGTTCACAGCGCGGGTGGCGCACCAGCTCGTCATCCAAGGCAAACCCGTCCTGTGGTTTGATGTCATTGAGGATGACCCTGGCGCCCAGGAAAAGCAACAAGCGCGCGGCGGCCAAGCCGCTGCGCGCGGCGCCAACCACCAGCACAGTCTGGTTTTCGTATTCCCTGAATGCCTCCTGTTTGATTGCCGCTCCTTTGCCCACGTCACCCACCTTCCTTCAATTTATGACACGATGGGAAGCGCGGCCAGTGCTGCCAGCACGGACAGCGCGATAATGGTCAGCGTATATCTGCGCGCGATTTTGTTTTCACTCCAGCCAATCATTTCAAAATGATGGTGGATGGGTGACATTTTAATCAGCCGTTTCCCGCCGGTGGCCTTGAAATACAGCCGCTGCGCGATGACGGAGACGGATGACATAATCATCGTAAAGCACAGCGGAACAAGCCAGATTTGGAGCCGCAACAGCATCGTGGCGCCAGTGAGCAGCCCGCCGATGAACATGGAGCCTGTATCCCCCATATAGATGCGCGCGGGGTGCTGGTTGAAGAACAAAAAGCCCAAGCAGGCGCCAGTGAGCGCGAAGCAGGCAAAGGCGATGGCCGGATCCCCCAGGCTGCCGCCCTTGATGATGAGGGCAATGGCGCCCAGCGCCGCGCTGCCGGCTAAGGTGACGGAGCTCATCAAGCCATCCACCCCGTCCTGCAAATTGGCGGAGTTGGTCATGAAGACGTACAGAAGGGTCATCAGCGGGATATAGGCATAGGATAAATCCAGCGTTGTCTTGGTAAAGGGCAGGTGGATGGCAGAGCCCTGCAGATTTACCGTAATAATTGAGAACAGCAGACCAACCGCCGTCTGTCCAATCAGTTTGTAGCGCGGCCGCAGGCCGTCATGGTGCTGCTGGACATCCTTGATAAAGTCATCCGCAAAGCCAATGGCCAGCCCGCCAAAGGCCGCGACAAACAGCAGCAGGAGCACATTGATGTTGCCTGATACCAGGCTGATGATGAGGGAGGCCACCAAGACCGCGAGCGCAATAATCAGCCCGCCCATGTTGGGGGGCTTGTCCTTCTTTTTGAAGGAATCCGGGCCCAGGTCATAATCCGGCTGGATCATCCCCCGCTCCCTCATATATTTAATGAAGCCGGGCATCAGCAAAAGGACAATGACCAGCGCGATGGCGCCGCTTAAAAACTCAAGCATTGGCTTTGCCCTCCGCCTTCATTTCCTCCAGCAGCTCGTTGACAATGACCTTTTCATCAAAGGGGCGTTTGACCCCGTGGATTTCCTGATAGGTTTCATGCCCCTTGCCGGCAAGCAGCACAATATCACCAGCGCCGGCGATGCTGAGCGCGTGTTTGATGGCTTCCCTGCGGTTCTCAATCACCTCGTACAGGCCGCCGGTTGGCTTGATGCCTTCTTCAATCGCGCCCAGAATGTCCAGTGGGTCTTCCGCCCGCGGGTTGTCACTGGTGAGGATGGACAGATCCGCCATTTTGCCCGCAATCGCGCCCATGATGGGCCGTTTGCCCTGGTCGCGGTCGCCGCCGCAGCCAAAGACCACAATCAGGCGCCCCTTGATAAACTCCCGGATGGCAAGCAGGATGTTCTCCAGCGCGTCGGGTGAATGCGAGTAATCCAGCACCACCTTGTACTCCGTATTGGTATCCAGCACTTCGGCGCGCCCGGGCACGCTGTTGACGCTTTCCAAGGCCGCGCAGATGAGCTCAGGCTCCATGCCCAAAATCAGACCGATACCGGCAGCCGCCAAGGCATTGTAGATATTGAACATCCCCATCAACTGCAATTGCACGGGGTAATATTTTTCGTTCCACAGGCTGATCTTGAAGGAGACGCCGCCCTCTTCAATCTGGATGTCCCGGGCGAACAAATCCGCGTTGGTGCAGATGGCGTAGCTGATCTTGGGCATTTTCAGCTCATTCACCAGGCGCGTGGCCCAGGGGTCATCCAGGGACAGCACCGCGTTTTTCACCGCGTTTTTGATGAAGAAATCGCGCTTGGCGTTGAAGTAGGCTTCCATCGTGCCAAAGAAATCCAGGTGGTCCTGGGACAGATTGGTAAAGCAGCCCGCTTCAAACACCAGCCCTTCCAGCCTGCGCATCCAGATGGCGTGGGCAGATACCTCCATGATGACATACTGGCAGCCCGCGTCTGCCATGAGGCGCAGCGTCTTGTGCAGCTCAATGGGGTCGGGGGTGGTGAGGTTGCTATTCATCCATTGATTACCAATCATGTTGCCGGTGGTGCCAATGAGCCCGCAGGTATAGCCCGCGCGCTCCAAAATGGCCTTCACCAGGTAACTGGTTGTGGTTTTTCCCTTGGTGCCGGTGATGCCAATGAGCTTCATGCCTGCATCCGCAAAGCCATAAAAAGCACGGGCAATCAGCGCCATCGCGGCACGATCATCCGTGACCTTTAATTGCGGTACCTTGATATGCGGCAGGAACTCTGTCACAACCAGCGCAGCCGCGCCGTTTTTCACCGCCTGTTCCGCGTATTTGTGGGAATCGACATGCGCGCCCTTGATGCAAAAGAACAACCCCTGATTGGTTTGATCCCTGCTGTCAGCGCTCAGGCTCTGGATATCACAATCTCCAGTCAACTCCAGCGCAGAAGTCTGGGCTTGCGCTGCCAAGTGTGATAATTTCATACAATAACCTCATCAGAATAATTAGTGCCCGCTTGAGGCGATGCCCAGCTGCGTATCCGGCAGTTGGGTCAGCGGGATGCCCGCCGCCTGCACGCCAATGGTTTCCGCGTGCCCTGCAAGGCGCATGCCAAGGGCTTGCACAGCATAATAGCAAATGCCGGAGGCATCGCTCTTTTGGCTGAAAGTCTCCTCCAGGCGGGCGTACTCCGTTTGCGCAACGCGATAACGCTCGCCCAGCAGAGCATACTCTTCATGGAGTGCCCGCGTCAAGGCGATCTTGCTGCCAATCAAGAACAGACAAAGAACAATGCTGATGAGAATGAAGATGGATGCCCATTTCACAGGGATGCTGAGCGCCTGCTTTTGCGGGCGATCCGCGATAAACAGATCCCGGCTGTCCTGGACACCGGGGTTGTCCACATTGACATGGGAGGACACAGCAATGCGTTCACGCTGCGTCAGCGTGTCACCTGCCAGAACATATTGCCTGTAACTTGCCTGTTTTACTTGCTGCATGCTGTTTTCCTCTCTGAGGAATCCCTGTTATGACCCCTCGCTTGATTTCATGCGCGCCCGCGCCTGGATCTCACTGATGGCTTCCAGCGGATTGGGGAAGCGGGTGTTGAACTGCTCGCGCTCCAGCCTGGCCTGCTCGTCGGAGATGATACGTACATATTCGGTGGTGCCGGATACCTGAACGCCCTGGGCGTTGGTTAAAAACAATTCACGCAGGGCTGCCGGCAGCAGCACCCGCCCCTGGGAGTCATATCCCAGGCCATCAAAGGAATACATCGCGAACCGGGCCAAGAAAAACTCCGCGGAGACGTCCTCGCGGCTGAGCTTGGTGAGCATGTCCACCTTCTCCTCCCACACGTCATAGGGATAGATCGCGATGGAGTCCTGGGCCATGTTGACCCCGACGATGATGCGCTCCCCCAGGAGGTTGCGGAAGGGCAGCGGCACGATGACCCGGCCTTTGCCGTCGATGGAGTGGTTGTAAACGCCGATAAAACCCAAGCGACGCGTGGTATCCGCGCCTTGTTGATCCTCAATCCTGGAATTCTTCTTTTGGGAATGGATGCCCTTATCCGGCACGTTCTTCACCACCAATCACCACTTATCGCCCTTTTCGTACACAAAATACCACAAGATGGAATCCTGCGTAAACTGTTCCTGTTGCAGATTCAAAAGTTTTGGGCCAATAACGTCGATTTATCAGGCCACAACAAGAAAAACTGCGAATGCTTGTTCGGCATTCGCAGCTATCTAATGGGAACGATTGTTTTATTCTTTGAATGTTTTGTGCTAATTAACGGGGAATGAGCGGGTTTCCTTGTAGCGAATCATGAAATTGTTAATAAACTGCTGGAAAAATCCTTTGGGGAATTGCAAAGATACTCATTACCGTTGGTTTTCAGCGCCGGCCATGCCGATTTCCAACAGGTTAAAGCCGATGCAATCACAGGAAGCCAGATAATACTGGATGCCGTTTTTCTCCCCCCGGAAACCGCCCGCACAGGCAATTCCATGCAAATGGCCGTATACCACGGCATCCGCGGCGTACTGCTCCAGCAGGCTGGTGACCGGGGTATCCTCACCCTTGTGGTTGCAGGGCGGGAAATGGCACAGCGCGATCAACTTCCTGTCCCCCCGCAGCTTTTGGGCCTGCTGCAGGGACAGTTCCAGGCGAATCAGCTCCCGGTTATAAATCTTTTGGGTATCGGGCTCCTCGTCCTCGCCGCCGGGCATCACCCAGCCGCGCGAGCCCGCGAACACATAGCCTTCCAGCGCGACCGCGTCATTTTGCAGGGCATAAAACCCTTCAATTAAATGCGCGCGGACGTTGCTGATGGCGCTCCACCAAAAATCGTGGTTGCCCTTGATCATCACCTTCCGGCCGGGCAGGCGCCCAATCTGGTCCAGGTCAAAAAGCGCTTCGTCCAGCCGCATGGCCCAGGAAATATCCCCGGGGATGAGGACGATGTCCTCCTCCCCTACCTTATTGTGCCAGTCCTCCTGGATCTTTAAAAAATGATCCTGCCAGTGAGCCCCGAACAAATCCATGGATTTGTCCTGGTTGCCCGGCAGGTGCAGGTCACTGATGGCGAATACGCGGGAAGATTCAGTCATCCATCTCCTCGTCGTCTTCCTCATCGTGCTCTTGTTCACTCATGGCTTCAAGGGAGAGCGCGTCGCCCAGGGCGTGGAAATCCGGGTCGTCGTCCTCTGACATTTCGGGGATGATCTCCTCCATCCCGCTCACAGGGTCCAGCCCGATCTCCACCGGCTCGTCCAGCTCGGTCTTGATGCCCTTTTGCTTGTCCATCTCGCGCAGGCAGTGCAGGCATACATCCTTGCCTGGCAGCGCCTTGGCCTCGTTGCAGGTGGAGCAGATTTCTATTTCATCAGAAGGCAGTTTCCCGTGCAGTTCGCGGTAGCACACCTTGCACATTGTATCGCTGTCCTTCATATAATTCAGTTCGCAGCGCGGACATTTTACCAGAGCCATCGTGGTCCTCCATTCAAACCTTGATCTTGGCGGCATTATACAGAGGGTAGGCGGCTAACACAAGCCAAAACAGATAAAACCTATCAAGTTTTTTTAACTGAATACAGATTGACTTATTCCTCAACCTGTTTGCGGCGCAGCCGCCTGATGTTGCGGATGCTGTCGCGCTTGGTGACATTGACAAAAATGGACGCGCGCCGCCGCCTGCGCTGACGCGTGGTGCTGCCAGCCGGCAGGTTGTAAGCGGGCATCGAGCCTGTGCGGTTCTTGGTGACGTTGAGCACCAGGGAGATGCCGATGACGTTGGTTAGGAGGTTGGAGCCGCCATAGCTGATAAAGGGCAGCGGAATGCCGGTAATGGGCATAAGGCCGATGGTCATCGCGATGTTCTGGAATACGTGGATGAAGATCATCGCCATGACACCGATGATGATTTGCCGGCCAAACTTGTCATAGGTGAAGCGGGACAAATACAGCATGCGAAGGATTAAAAACAGGAATAACAACACAATGACAGCGGATCCGACGAAACCTACCGCCTCGCCAACGGTCGCGAACACAAAGTCCGTCCAGTCCTCCGGGATGAAGTTGAGCTGGCTCATGGAGCCGGGCACAAACATGCCCACACCCGTCAAGCCGCCCGAGCCAATCGCTTTTTGTGACTGCAGCAGCTGTAGCCCCGCGCCTTGCCCATAGGCATGCGGGTCCAGGAAGGCCAAAACGCGCTGGAAGATATAGCTGGAGCTGCCGCCGATGATACCATAGGCAAAGAAGCCAATAATGCCCAGTATGGCAATCACGCCGATGGACAAGAGCCACTTCCAGTCCACATCACTGAAATACAGCATGGTGTAGGCAACGCCCACCATGACGATAACGCTGCCCGTCTCACCGGACAAAACAGTGATGGCAGATGGCAGCAGGACAATGACCCCAAGCCGGATGATGGAGCGCATGTTGCTGAGGGGCTTGACGTTGGTGGACATCTCCTTGGCCAGCATCAAAATGATGGTAATCTTGGCAAACTCACTGGGCTGCAGCATGCGGCCCAGGGCCAGATTGAACCAGGCGCGTACGTCACGGATGGCGGTTGAGGTGACCAGCACCACCAGCAGAAAGCTTACGATGCCAATATAGTATACCGGCGCGAAAGTCTTAAAATGCTCATAGGGAATGCTGACGATAAACCAGACCGCTGCTGGTGAAGCAACCACAAAGATGGCCTGCCAGGAGCCGGTGTTGGATGCCAGGATGCGGTTGAGCAAGGGCAAATCACCCGACACGCTGGGGTCAAAGGTGGCGACAGAGATGGCCAAAACGCCCGCGATCATCAGCAAATAGGTGATGATCAGCAGGGTGAAATCAAAATGCGGTCTGGACCGTTTGTCTTCAAAAATACTCATGATTAATCCTCAAGCCACTTCCAGATGCGCTGGAAGACGTTTAGTTTTTCTGGCTTGTATTCGGGCAAGGGTAAATCTTCTCCTTCCATGCGGTGCAAGACATTTTGCAGCTCCGCCGTGATGCCTTCATCCCCCGCCTGCGCGGCGGTCTTGCCCTGCAGCGCGGCTTCGTACAGGGGCTTGCTTTCTTCAAAGACACCCAGCAGGGGGATGTCCAGGGCAAAGGACAGGTTTTGCGGCTGGTCAAACGCGCCATCCAGCACAAACTGCGGGCTCATACGGTTGAGCAGCATCTGCGGCCGGGCACCGGCGGCATACAGTTGGGATGCCATTTTCTCCGCGCTTCTGATGGCGATGGGGTCCGGGGTCGCGACGATGAATACCTCATCCACCAATTCGGCAAAGATGCGCACACCGCGGCCCAGGCCCGCCGGGCCGTCAACCAGCACCAGGTCAAAGCGTTTTTTAAGGGTGCGCAGAATCTTCTGCACGTCCTGCTTGTTAAAATCCTTAGGCCTGGCCTGCTGGCCGCCCACCATCAAATGAAGGGTGGGGAAATCCGGATGCTTGATTAAGGTTTGATCCAGCGAACAGCGCCGCTTGACCAGATCGGCCATGTCATACAGGACCAAATCCTGCAGCCCCAGCATCAAATCCAGGCTCCGAAGGCCCATGTCGCCGTCAATGATCACCACGCGCTTGCCAGACTGCGCCGCAAACACAGCCAGGGCCGCGGACAGCGTGGATTTACCGACGCCGCCCTTGCCGGAGATGAACAAATAGGACTTACCCATGATTCCTCCTAATACCAGACGAGTGCGTTAATGCGCGGATGAGCTGAGGAATTTTGATGCCTCCGCAAAGCCGAAGGAAGGAGGCGTAGCCGCAGTCCTACGCCGACTGATTGAGGCAAGGTGGAGGCGCGAAAGAACCAGCACATCAAAGCATTAACAAATGAGTCTGGTATCACGGCATCAGCTGGTTGCCTGGGACTACTGGTGTTTCGCCTGTGAACTTGTTTTGGTCATCGTACCACCAGCCGATGAAGTCGCGCGCGGCGCGTGTGGCTTCCGCGCCAGCCTTGCCGTTGGGGATTAACACCACAATCGCGATTTCCGCGGGCTTGGTAAAGGGGGTGAGCGCGACAAACCAGCCGTTGTTTTCAAGGTCCAGCTTGATGCCGCCAATCATTACCTGGGAGGTGCCTGTCTTCGCCCACAGCTCGTTTTGGTACTTGAAGCCATCGAAATACCGCCTGGCGGTGCCGGACTCGTCAACCACGCCTTTCATGCCTTCCTTGATGTAGGGCATGAAGGGCTGGGCGCTGTCCAGGTTGCCAAAGATGCTGGGCTGGTATTGGTTTAAGATCTCACCCTCCGGGGAGATGATGGAATCGATGATGGACAGGTTATAAACCGTGCCGCCGTTGCCGATGGCCGCGACATAGCGCGCGACCGCGGCTGGGGTCAGCAGCGTAATGGACTGACCGATGGCCAGCTGCAGCTCCATGCTGCCGCCCCATTTCAGGTCGTTCAAGGCGTACCAGATCTCGCCAATGACGGCTTGCAGCCAGACCATCTCACGGGTCATGTTCAGTTCCGCCATCAGGATGGGGCGCATGGCATCCGGCCATTTGCCCTGGTCGGTCACCAATGCCATGTCCATAAGCTGTTTGATGCAGGCGTCCAGCCGCTTGTCGTCATAGGTGATGCCATAGCTAGCGCCGATGTTTTGCAGGTGTTGCTTGATTTTAGCCGCGATCAAGAGGGGCAGGTTGGTTTCCTGCTCGTTCACGGAGACCGTCGGGTCATACACCGAGGTCTGGTTGCCCACGATGCTGCGCGCCTCGCCCGGCAATTGGATGCCAGTGCGTGTGGTAAGGCCCATTTGCGCCGCATACTGGTACAGCAGGGTGCTGCCAGTTTCACCGTACAGTTTTCCTGCGAGCGTGTAGAAATAGTAGTTACAGGATTTGGACAGGCCGGACACGATGTTCAGGTTGGCGTGATCCTTCCGGTAGCCCTTGGCAATCCAGCAGGTGGGGGCGTCTTCGACCTTGGTGGTGTACTTCATGAAGGGGCCTTCATCCGTGATCTCCTCATCCACGGTGAGCACCCCGTTGGTGAGCGCGGCCAGGCCGGTCACCATCTTGAAGATGGAGCCAGGTTCTGCCTTTGACTGGATCGCGTAGTTGACCAGGGGCCTGCGCTCATCCAGCAGGATGTCGTCCACCTCTTTGCCGCCGGCAACCATGGCGTTTAAGTCGTAGGTGGGATGCTGGGCCATGGCCAGCACCTTGCCAGTATTGACCTCCACCACCACCATGGTGCCGGTGCTGGCCAACTTGAGCGGGTATTCCAGGAAATCCCGTGACTCCAGCTTGGCTTTATTGTTGCTGCGCCAGCGGTCGCGGAACATTTCCTTCTCCTGCTCGGAGCGGGTGAACTCCACATTGGCGGCGATGGCGCGCTCGGCCTCACGCTGGTAGCTGTCGATGATGGTCAGCTTGACGTTGTTGCCGTCCGTGGGCTGGGTATAGCTCATCTGCCGGGTCAAGCGGCCCTGGTTGTCCTTTTCCATCACACGGCTGCCGGCACGGCTGGCGATGTTTGGCGTCAGCCAGTTTTCCATGGACCGCTCAATGCCGTCCTTGCCGATGATGTCATTGAGCTGGTAGCCCATGGGCTTGAGTTCGGTCGCGTAATTGTCGCGCTCCGCAATGGGGCCCACATAGCCGATGATCTGGGAGGCGACATTGTGGCGGGGATAGACACGCTTCTCCCCCACATCAATGCCCACACCGGGCAGGGACATGGTAAGGCTGGAAATTTCCTGCACGGCCTCAAAGGGGATGTTTTCCGCGATAATGATGGGCATGGAGTTGAAGATGTTCATGCGCATCTCGGAATATACGGCCATGACCTGCCGGGCGGTTTCCTCATCCAGGTTTTCCACCTGATCCAGGAAATAGCGCTTGTAAAGGAAGTTGTAGCAATCCTCCGCCGTGGGGTAGCGGGATTTGGACAGGTAGTGGTTGCCGTACCAATAGGTTTCGCGGATTTCCCAGGCTTTCTCGCTGATCCCTTTGCCGAAATTGAACTCCCACAGGTCTGTCTCCGGGTTGCGCTGGATGACAAACTCGTGTTTCATCTCGATACCGTAGGACTTCATGATCTCAATGGTTTTAAGGATGGCGGGCGTCAGTTCCTTCACCCGTTTATCACTTTGGATTTCCGCGTTGGTGACCAGGAAGCTGACGTTGTAGATGTCCTCACTCATGGCGAACACAACGCTCTCGGCATCCGTGATCATGCCGCGGCGGCCGGTGACGCGGATGGTTTTAAAGCTGCTGGTTTCAGCGGATTCCTGGTATTGATCCGCGTTCACAATCTGCAGGCTGTACAGCCTGGCAAACAAGGCAGAAAACAGCACCACAACCAGGATGGTGAAAATTAAATACCGCCTGATGATGGTTTGATTGATTTTCATGAAGTGGGCACCTCCCCTTCGGGCGTGGATGAATCCGTTTCATCCGGTATGGGTTCGTCCGCCTCTGGCTCATCCACTTGAGCCTTCGGCTTTTTACGCAAGAATTGGAAGACGTTCTTTTTGGGTTCCGGCGCCTCATCGAGCACCAACGCGATTTGCTTCAGGATTTCGCGGCTGGTGGTCACTTCGGTCTCCCCTTCCACTACCTTTAACCGGCGCGGGCGCTTGTACAGGCCCAGCCAGGCGCGGATGGGAAACATCACCACACAGCAGGCCGCTGTATAGGCCGCGGTGTAGAGGATGCGCACAAAATGGTTGAAGGTGACGTCAATGCCGCTTAAGGCAATATACAGCATCATGACCCCTTCAAACAGGAAGACCAGCATCAGCGCGTTGAGCAGGATGCGCAAATGGGCATTTAGGTCATGGGGTGAATCGCGGCGGATGCGAAACCGAATGCGGAACTTGCGCCGCATGAAGGGCGCCTGGATTTGCGCTTCGGCCTCGCTCAAGCGCTGCGCTTCGCGGATGCGGCGCATCTCCCGCTTGATATCGGACATGTCGGCAAAGACCTGCGCGCACAAAAGCGCCAGCACCGGGTAGATCAGCAAATAAAACAGCGGGATGCTGTAGGACATGGCCTCCAGAATGATGCCGATTAACGCGCCGGAAATAAAGGCGTACAGCTTGCCGTAACTGACCGTCATGATCGCGATGATGACCATGAGCAAATTGGGCATGATGCCCGCGATTTTCAGGTGCGGCATGACCACCGTTTGCAGCAAGAAAAACAACAAAACCAGGAGCACCACCTTGAAAAACTTGAATGCTGCCCGCGTTATGCTGCTGCCTCTTTGCCACACAGCCTGCATCAGCCGTCCTCCTCTACGGTCATGTCCTCTGGGGAGAAGGTGGGGGTTGGTGAGGGCGTGATGGGTTCGGGTGAGGGCTCTATCGTAGGCGTCGCGTCAATAATAGCAGGCGCGTTGTAGGAGATGCCTTCATCCGCGGTGCCTGTCCCCTCGGTTTCGTCAGGATCATCCAATGCGTCCGGCTCATAGGTTTCATCCGGCAGGGGGGATTCGTCCGGCGCGGGGGTCTGCGTCACCTCGTCTTCGGGTGAAGGAGACGCGTCCGGGTCCTCCACCGGCTCCGCCTGGCCAATCAAGGTAGGCACCGGGCGGATGGACGGCAGCGGAACAAAGGATTGCTCCGGCGGCTTGACGCGCTCATCTGCCGTGAGGATCTTTTGGTAGCGGTAGACGATGACATACTCCATGTGGTCAAAATCGGCCAAGGGTTCCAGCACGATATACTGCTTGGAGTCCTCCATCCCGCGGGTGCTTTCGCGCACGCGCCCAATCGGGATGCCCTTGGGCAGCCCTGTGTTCATGCCGCTGGTGACCACCAAATCACCCGGCCTGGGCAGGGTGGTGTAGGACAGGTAATACATCCGGCAGTTTTTCTGGCCGTCAATGGCCAGCGTGCCGGAGACGGTGCCGGGGTCACGGTTTGACTCAATCAGCGCGGCGACTGCGCACTGGGTGTCGATGATGCCGCGCACCTTGGTGCTGTTGGTCTGCGTGTCATAGGTGATGCCCACCAGCGCGCCCGGTACCACCACCGCCATGTTGTCAGCCACGCCGGCGTTTGAACCCACATCCAGTGTAAGCACAAAGGAGTAGTTGGTGGTGTCCCGGCCGATGATGTTGGCCTTGATGCCGTTGAGGCCGGGGTTGCGCTGCACCTCGTCGTTTAAGTCCGCGTAGGCCTGCAGCTGGTGCTGCAGGGCGTTGGCCAGCATGGCCTGGTCGGTCAATTCATCCACCCGCTCACGCAGGAGGTTATACTCATACTCAAAGTTGCTGCGCAGCTTGAGGGTGCGCAGGTAATCCACGATAAAATCAGTCCCGGACGCGAACGCGTTCTGGATTGGGGTGACCACCCGCGCCACCACCTGCCGGGGCACCTTGAGGATGGGTGTGTCAAACAGCTGCGACAAAATCATCACGGCAATGACAATCAACAGCAGCAATGCCGTCAACAAGCCCAGCAGACGGCTGATGCCGCGCTGGCGCTCGGCGCTGGTCTGCGCGGGGCGCGCTTCGCGCCTGGCGCGCGGCTTTGATTGCTTTCTTGGTTTAGGTTTAGGCATTGTCATCCCGAATAAAGTTGGATCTGGTCAGTTTGTTGAGTAAATCGCTGCGCTCCGCCATCGTGCCAACACCGTTGACAGCTGTGAGCATCGGGTCGCGGGCCAGGGTGACCGGCAGGCCCAGTTCGGACGCCAAAAAGCGGTCCAGGCCGTACAGTTGCGCGCCGCCGCCCACCAGGTAGATACCTTTTCGGAAGATGTCACTGCACAATTCCGGCGGTGTCTTGTCCAGGATTTCGCGGATGGTGTCCAGAATTTTAAGGCAAGGCCCTTGCAGCGCCTGGTAAAAGCGGCTGGGGGCGATCTCCGCCGTCTGGGGCAGGCCGGTGATCAAGTCACGCCCGCGCACCACCACCTTGCGCTCATCAGAGGATGGCAGGGCAGAACCCCAGTCAATTTTGATGTCCTCCGCCATCCGGTCGCCGATGAGCATGTTGTGGTCATGCTTGATGAACTCCACAATCACAGAGTCCATCTTGATGCCGCCGGAGGGAATGGACCGGGACAGGACGATGCCGCCCAGCGCGATGACCGCGACCTCCGTCGTGCCGCCGCCGATGTCCACCACCATGCTGCCCTCCGGCGCGAAGACCGGCAGGCCAGAGCCAAAGGCGGAGGCGAAGGGCTTGTCAATGAGATGGATGGCGTTTTTGCGCGCGCCGGCGCTGATGGCGGCCTCACGGATAACCCGCTTCTCCACCGGGGAGATGCGGCTGGGCACGGTGATGTACATGCGCGGCTTGACCAGGTGGGATACGCCGATGGACTTGCGGATAAAATAGCGCAAGACCGCCTCGGTGAGGTCAAAATCCTTCACGGTGCCGTCCTGCAGGGGACGCACCGCGATATCGCCGACAGAGGTGCGGCCCACCAGCGCCAGGGCGTCCTGCCCGATAGCCTTGATGGTGCGCTTCTCGGTGCCTGATACCACAAGCAGGGTGGGCTCATTAATTTGAATGCCGCGTTTCCGAACATGCACCAGCGTGTTCGATGTCCCCAAATCTATGCCGATATCAGGCGCGATAATAGCCATGTAACATCCCTGTCTTTACAGAATATTTGCCTTCTTGAGCATTTGGTATACCACGGATGTGGGAAGGCCGACCACATTGGTATAGCTGCCGTGAATCTGCTGAATGAACATGCCGCCCAGGCCCTGGATGGCATAGGCGCCCGCCTTGCCCATCGGCTCACCGTTTGCGCAGTACAAAGCGATTTCATCCTGGCTTAAGTCCGAAAACTGCACGCGGGTTTTGGCGTGGGCGGTTTCTATTTTGCCGTCCAATGCCAGGCAGACCCCGGTATGCACCTCATGCCAGGCGCCGCTGAGCAAGCCCAGCATGCGCGCCGCGTCCTGCAAATCCTTTGGCTTCCCCAGCACCACTCCATTGATGGCAACCAGGGTATCCGCGGCCAGGACGACTGCCTGCGGGTGGGCAGACACAGCAGCCAGCGCCTTGCGGCGGGCCAATTCAAGCACCACCTGTTCAGCGCTGCCTGTTAAGTGTTCGTCCACCTGCGGCGCATGCACCTGAAAGGGCACGCCCATCTGGGTGAGCAGCTCCTGCCGCCTTGGCGAAGCGGAGGCTAAAATGATCTGTCGGGTCAAAAGGAGCCTCCTTCCAAGGACGGTTCTATCAGTATAGCATAAATTGGCACAAATTGTTCTTGAAGGCTTAACAAAATTAACACGAATGTCACATTTGTTTTATGGGGCAGGCGGGCAGATATTTTGTGCATCCAGCCCAAAAAGGGCGCAGGCATTGCGGCAGGTCAGGGCCGCCATGTCCGCTGTGCTCATGCCCCTGATGTCCGCCAGCAGCCGGCAGACCTCCCCCACCAAACCGGGGTGGTTGCGCTTGCCCCTGTGCGGCACCGGCGCCAGGTAGGGGCTGTCCGTCTCAATCAGCAGGCGGTCTGAGCTGACTGCCTCCGCCGCCAGGCGCAACTTTTGTGCGTTTTTAAAGGTGAGGGAGCCAGCAAAGGAGATATGAAAACCCAGTTTTTCATACACCGCGACGCTTTCCGCGCTGCCGGAATAGCAATGCAAGACCCCTTTGGGCAGGCTGTCCTTGTGCTGTGTCAGCAGGTCAATCATCGCCCCATGCGCTTCGCGCACATGCAGGATGACCGGCTTGTTGTGTTTTTTCGCGATCTGCAATTGTAAAACCAAAAATTCTTCCTGCAAACCACGGGGCGAAAAATCGTAGTAATGATCCAGCCCAATCTCCCCCAGCGCTACCACCTTGGGATGGGACAGCAGGGCTTCCACCTCATCCAGCTCATCAAAAGATGCCTTCGCGACCTCATGCGGGTGGATGCCGGCCGCGGCGTACACAAAGGGATATTGCTCCGCCAACGCAATGGCGGCTTTTGAGGTGGCGATGTCGCTGCCGCAGGTTAAGCAGGCAACGATGCCAAAACCAGGCAGCGCGCGGATGACCGCGTCGCGGTCCGCGTCAAACTGCTCCGCGTCCAGGTGGCAGTGGGAATCAAACAGCGTGATGAGCTGGCTCACGCGATGCCCGCCCCGTCACCCACGCCCTCGTCCACAAACAGCAGCCGGAGGGTACTTTCATCATCAGAGGCGGCTGACAGGAGCATGCCCTCTGACTCAATGCCGCGGATCTTGCGCGGCGGCAGGTTGGCCAGCAGCACCAGGGTGCGGCCGATGAGGGTCTCCGGCTCATAATGCTCCGCGATGCCGGAGAGCACGGTGCGCTCCTCATCCCCCACCTTCAGCCGGAATTGAAGCAGCTTGTCGCTTTTTTTGACTTTTTCACATGCCAGCACCTTGGCGGTAACCAGCTGAATCTTCTGGAAATCCTCAATGCCAATGAGCGGAACGGCGGGTTTTGCCGCTTTTTCTTCCTCCGCGGCTTTGGGATTGCTCTTTTGATGCTCGACCTCGTTTTCCGCTTCCAACACGGGCAGGTCCGCTTTGATGTCAATACGCGGGAAGATGGCCTCGCCCTTCATGACGCGCTGGCCGGCCGGGGTGTGCCCAAAGCGGTCCAGAGAAGCCCAGGTTTGGATGCCTTCATCCGAAATGCCCAGCTGGCAGAACATCTTCTCCGGCGTTGAGGGCATGACCGGGTCAATCAGAATGCCGATAAAGCGCAGGCTTTCCGCCAGCACATACAGCACGGTGCGCAGGCGCTCCTTACCTTCCTCGCTGCGGCCCAGGATCCAGGGCTCGGTCAGGTCGATATAGCGGTTGGATGCACCAATGACTTTCCAGATTTCGCTGAGCGCCTGGGAGAACTGGAGGGCGTTCATCTCCTCCTCTACCTTTTGGGGCAGCGCTTCCAAGAGGGCAATCAAGTCCAAATCGACCTGCTCATACTTGCCAGGCGCCTGGATAACGCCGTCAAAATATTTTTCAATCATCGCCACCGTACGGCTGAGCAGGTTGCCCAGGTCGTTGGCAAGGTCGGAATTGACGCGGGTCATCATGGCCTGGTTGGTGTAGTTGCCGTCCGCGCCAAAGGGCATCTCCCGCATGAGATAGTAGCGAAGCGCGTCCGCGCCATAGTGCTTGACCACCGGCCCGGGGTAGGCCACATTGCCCTTGGATTTGGACATCTTGTCCTCATTGAAGAGCAGCCAGCCGTGGGCGAAAATCTGCTTAGGCAACGGCAAGCCCAGCGCCTTTAGGATAATGGGCCAATAGATGGTATGGAAACGGGTAATCTCCTTACCGACCAACTGCACATCCGCCGGCCAGTAGGTGTCCATCAAGTCCTGGTTCTCCGTGGTATAGCCCAGCGCGGTGATGTAGTTGCTCAGCGCGTCAATCCATACATAGATGACATGCTCCGGGTCAAAGGGAACGGGCACGCCCCAGGTGAAAGAGGTGCGGCTGATGGACAAATCCTGCAGCCCGGGCTTTAGGAAGTTTTGCAGCATTTCCTTGGCGCGGGAGGGCGGCTGGATGAACTCCGGATGCGTTTCGATATGCTCAATCAGCCAGTCCTGGTATTTGCTCATGCGCAGGAAGTAACTTTCCTCGCGCACCAACTCCGTTGGCCTGGAGCAATCCGGGCACAGGTTGCCCTCCTTTAATTGGCTGGCCGTCCAGAAGGCTTCACAGGGCACGCAGTACTGCCCTTCGTAGGCGTCCTTATAGATATCGCCCTGATCATACAGTTTCTGGAAGATGCGCTGTACTGCCTGTATGTGGCGCTCATCAGTGGTGCGGATGAAGTCATCGTATTTGATGTTCATCAAGTCCCACAATTGCTTGGTTTGCGCTACAATTCCGTCCACAAACTGCTGCGGCGGAATGCCCGCTTCCTGCGCGCTGCGCTCGATCTTCTGGCCATGCTCATCCGTGCCGGTCAGGAAATAAACCTGGTGGCCGGTCATTTTTTTGAAGCGTGCCATGGTATCCGCCGCGACGGTGGTATAGGTATGCCCAATGTGCATATGCCCACTGGGATAATAAATGGGTGTGGTGATGTAAAACGTGTTTTTCTCTCGCATTCCTCAAACCCCCTCTTTCCTGCGCTATTATAGGATGTTTGCTGCATGCGGTCAAGAAAATTACCTGATTTCACAAAGCAAAGCGCCTGGTTTCCCAGGCGCTTTGGCAATTGGTTTGAATCGTGTGGTTCAACTGACCGGCTGGTCGGCGGTGACAGGCTCTGATGCCTTGTTTTCTGCCTGGTTGAGGGTGTAGGACAGCTTGCCGTCCTCCTCAAACATGTGCACGTGGTCGCCTTCCTTTAAACCGCCCGCGACGATCTGCTCGCTCAGCGCGTCCTCCACCATCCGCTGGATGGCCCGGCGCAGTGGCCGGGCGCCGTACTGCGGGTCAAAGCCGGATTTGGCCAGCAGGGCGACCGCGTCATCTGAGAACGCCAGCGTAATGCCCTGCTCCTTCATACGGGTAATGATGGTTTCCAGCATCAGTTTGGCAATCTGGGCGATCTGATCGCTGGACAGGGAGTGGAAGACCATGATCTCATCCACGCGGTTGATAAACTCCGGCCTGAACATGCGCTTGATTTCGTCCAGAACGCGGGTTTTCATTTCCTCATGGTTCATGCCAGCCGGCGCGCTGGAATCCGAGAAGCCCAGGGAGCGGCCGGTTGCCAGTTGGGCGGCGCCGGCGTTGGAGGTCATGACGATGATGGTATTTTTAAAGCTGGTCACCCGGCCCATGTTGTCCGTCAGCCTGCCGTCTTCCAAAATCTGCAGCAGCATGTTGAACACATCCGGGTGCGCCTTCTCGATCTCGTCAAACAGCACCACGGAGTAGGGCTTGCGGCGCACCTGCTCGGTCAGCTGGCCGCCCTCCTCATAGCCCACATAGCCAGGAGGTGAGCCCACCATGCGGGAGACAGTGTGTTTTTCCATGTACTCGCTCATATCCAGGCGGATGACGGCGTCCTCATCGCCAAACATGGCTTCACCCAGGGCGCGGCACAGCTCTGTCTTGCCAACACCGGTTGGGCCCAGGAAGATGAAGGAGCCAATCGGTCGCTTGGGATCCTGCAGGCCAGCGCGCGCGCGGCGAATGGCCTTGGAGACAGCGGTCACCGCCTCATCCTGGCCGATGACACGCTTGTGCAGGGTTTCCTCCAGCTGCATCAAGCGCTTGCTTTCAATCATGGTCATGCGCTGCACCGGAATGCCCGTCCAGCCGGCCACTACATCGGCAACATCGTCCTCCGTCACCTGAGGCCTGAGGGTTTCACGGGTCTGCTTCCACATGTCCCGTGCCTGGTTGATCTTCTCGCGCAGCTGGCGCTCATCATCGCGCAGATCGGCAGCTGCCTCGTAATCCTGTCGCGCGATGGCCGCGCGCTTCTTTTCGACCGCTTCGTCCAGCTCCTGCTCATACTGTTTTAGATCCGCTGGCGCCGCGAAGGCGCGCAGCCGCACGCGGGAGCAGGCTTCGTCCATCACGTCCACCGCCTTGTCGGGCAGGAAACGGTCCGCGATATAGCGGGCAGACAGCTCCACGGCGGATTCCAGCGCCTCGTCGGTGATCATCACCTGGTGGTGGGATTCATAATGCGGGCGCAGGCCCTTTAAGATCTCAACAGAGCGTTCGCTATCCGGCTCATCCACCATCACGGGCTGGAAGCGCCGGGAGAGGGCCGCGTCCTTTTCGATATGCTTGCGGTAGTCCTCCAGCGTGGTCGCGCCGATGCATTGAATCTCTCCCCTTGCGAGGGCGGGCTTTAGGATACCGGCCGCGTCAATGGAGCCTTCCGCCTTGCCGGCGCCCATGATGTTTTGCAATTCGTCAATAAACAGGATGGTGTTGTCGTCCTGCTCCAGTTCCGCCACCACGTCCTTCATGCGCTCCTCAAACTCGCCCCGGTATTTGGTGCCGGCAATCAGGCTGCCCAAATCAAGGGAGAGCAGGCGCTTGCCCAGCAGGGTTTCGGGCACATCATCCTCAATGATGCGCTGCGCCAGGCCTTCGGCCACCGCGCTTTTGCCAACGCCAGGCGCGCCGATTAACACCGGGTTGTTCTTGGTGCGGCGGGAGAGAATCTGCGCCATGCGCTCAATCTCCTTCTCGCGGCCAATGACAGGGTCCAGCTTACCCTGTTTTGCGAGGGCAGTTAAATCCCGGCTGTTTTTTTCCAGGGTAGATTTGCTTTGCTCCGCGCTCTCATCCGGGGTGGCGCGCAGGTAATCGGAGGCCTCGCGCTTGAGCAGGTTGATGTCCGCGCCAAAGACGGTCAGGATGCGCACCGCGACGGAGTCCTCCTCCGACAGCAGGCAGTACCACAACGCGTGGGTTGTCACCTGGCCCAGCTGGCGTTGACGGATCAGCGCCAGGGACTCATCCAGCACACGCTTCATGCGCGGGGTCAATTCCAGCACTTTGGGTGGCAGCTGACTAGGTGAGGACAGCTGGCGCACCGCGTCCTGCACGCTTTCCAGCGTAATATTATGGGGCAGGCTGGGCAGGTCGTCCGCGGCCCGGGTCAACAGACCCACCAATAAATGCTCCGTCCCCCAGAAGCGGTGGCGAAGTGAAATGGCAGACTGCTGGGAAATATCCAGCACCTGTTTTGCCTTTTGGTTAAACTTTCCAAACATGGACATGGTTATCCTCCTGATAAGGCGCTGCGGACGGCGTCCGCGCGCAAAAAAACATAAGTTTTTGGGTCCGCGCCCTCCATCTGGAAGGCGTCATCATTGGCGTATTGCAATAAACTGTCCGCCTGGGTGATATCCAGCGGCAACATCCCGGCCCGCGCGCCAATCCGCAGGCTGTTCCAGTGAATCAATAAATCAGCGGCGCTGAGGCGTCGGGCGTATTTGAGCAAGCCATACGCGCGCCAGACCTGGTCGGCGACCGTAGACTGCTCCCCCAAGGCAAGCGCTTTGTTTAAGATGGCGCTTTCCTTGTCCGCCAGCAACTCCGCGCAGGAGAGAACCTGGGACACAATCTGCTCATCACTCAGGTTAAAGCTGCTGATGTTGGTGAGCGTGTACAGCCGCGCTGGGTTCCTGCCGCCTTTTGCGGCGGCGGGCATAATCGCGCAGCCTTTTGCTTTTAGCGCTTCGGTGATGGGCCGCAGCTGCTTTAGGAAGTGCAGCATGGGCAGGTGCATCACCAGGCGGACATGCAGCCCGCTGCCCGCCAACGCCGGACGATAGGACAAATAGCCGTATTGCGCGTCGTGCGCAAAAGGATGGCCGGCTTTGGCAAGCGCCGCTTCGGTTTCCCGCAGGCAGGAAATCATATCGGATAGTTCGTCCGGCTTGCCGGTGCGCCTGAGCACCAGGTGCTCATCCAAATTGATGGCCGCTGAAAAACTGGAGGTGTTGTCCGTAAACAGCGCGGCCTTGGTAAGCTGATCACCCTTTGGCGGCAAAAAAATGGTGTGCCCAAAGGGCAGGCCTTCTTCCCCCAGCGCCTGGCCGTCAAAAACCCGGTAATCCGGATGGATTCTGGCCAGCGCCGCGATGCTGCGGTGGTAGCTTTGCGATAAATCCTCCGCGTCATCCTGCGGGCAGAAGGTGAGGTCCTGGTAGTTGCGCCGCAGGGATACCTCTGAAAATAGAACGCTGTCCCGCACGCTTACGCCTTTTCCTCCTGGTGATCATAAGGCGCCAGCAAATCGCGCAAACGGGCCGCCTCCTCAAAATCCTCCCGGATAACCGCTTCCATCAGCTTGAAGCGTATATCCTGCTCAATCTCCGCGTCGGTAACTTCAACTGCTTCCTCATCCACAGTATCAGCCGCGTCTTGATGGGCATCCTCTGTTTTGAGCATCTTGCCCATCTCCGCCCGCATGGCTTCATAGCAGACCGCGCAGCCGGCCATGGTGTGCTCGTCCAGCTCATTAAAAGGGCGCCCGCAGTTGGTGCACAAGAAGCGCGGCATGGACAGCTCGGGCTCTGCCTTTATTTCCTCCTGCACCACCTGCTCCTGTTTAAAGCCCAGGGACATAAACATCTTCATCATATCCTGCTGCATGTTGTGCGCGCAGGACATGCACATGGCCTTGGTAGCCACCTGGTTGCCGGTGACCGTTTTAAAGACAATATCCGCGTTTTTTTCGCGGCAAACTTCACAAATCATGGTTAATCCTCCTTTACTCAGCCTGCTGCGCGATTTGTAACAGCATGCTGCGCAGGGTCTTGGCGCGGATTTCATCCTTGAGCGCCTCCGGAATCGGGACACACAGGGCCTGGGCGCTGAGCGCGGCAATCATAATATCCGCCGTCTCTTTGGGTATCCTACCCTGCTCCGCCAGCTGCAAACACAAAAGGCGGGCTTCATTGGCGCTGATCCTGTCCCCCACGCGCTCGTGGGTAAGATAGCGAAGGTGTTCCGTATCGTCCTGTGAGAGCCGGACAATGCGGATAAACCCGCCGCCGCCCCGGAAACTTTCGATCGCGTAGCCGTGGTCGGGTGTAAAACGGGTAGATAGTACGTAGTTAATCTGGCTTGGAGCGCAGCGGAAATACTCCGCCAATTCATTTCGCTTGAGCTGAACCTCTGTTTCCTCCTTGCCCCAGAGATCTTTGATGAACTCCTCGATCAAGTCGCTCAGTCGCATGTGCTTCCCTCCATTCCCGCCAAAGAGGCTGACCTTCTTTGACTATTGCCAGTATACCACAGGATCCCCGGCTTAGGCAAGCGGCTTGAACCACAAAAACAAGGGAAGGACCAAGCATGAACAAAGCACCCGCGCCTTACTTATCAAACGCAGCAGGACAGGCGATTCCTGCCCAGCGCATTGTTCTTGACAAGTTTGCGTGTGATTTGTACGATGGAATCAGAAAGAAACGCATCCTACCCCCTGAAAGGAGTGAGCGATCATGAGCACCCTGACCTACAAATGCCCTTCCTGCGGCGCGCCGCTTGAGTATGACGGACGCAGCCAGGAGATGACCTGTGGGTCCTGCGGGAACACCTTTGACCCGGAGGTCATCACCGCTGTTAATGAAATTGAAAAGGAATCCAGCCGCCCGGACGATATGTACTGGGAGATGCGGGACCGGGATTTTTCCGCGGAAGAAAAAATGGAAACCAAGGCCTACTCCTGCTCTTCCTGCGGCGCGCAGCTGTATACAGAGGAAACCACCGTTGCGACCAACTGCGCGTTTTGCGGCAGCCCTTCGGTGATTCCAACACAGTTTACGGATGAGACGCGGCCGGAGCGCTTAATTCCCTTCAAGATCGAAAAAGCACAGGCGGAGCAGATGTTTCAGGATTACTTCAAGACGCGCAAGCTGGTACCCAACCTATTTTTAAAAAGCCGGAACCAGATTGATGAAATCCGGAAACTGTATGCCCCTTACTGGCTGTTTAACTGCGAGGCGGATGCCAACATGACCTACAGGGGCACAACGGTCAGTTCCCACCGCTCCGGTCAATATATGGTCCGGACCACGCGGCACTTTTTGATCCACAGGGCAGGCACGCTGGGTTTCCAAAACCTGCCGGTGGATGCCAGCGAGCGGCTGGACAACAAGATTTCCGAATCCATTGAACCCTACAACAACCAGGAGGCCATCGCCTTCATCCCCCAGGCCCTTTCCGGCGCGCAGGCCAACCGCGCGGATGTCACGCCAGAGGTGTGCATGAACCGCGCCAACGAGCGCGTGCGCAGCACCACGGACGCTGCCTTCCGCAGGACGGTGATGGGCTATGCCACTGTGGTGACACAAAGCAGCAGCATCAAGGTGCAAAACGGCAGCTCTGCCCCTGTCCTGTACCCCATCTGGCTGATTACCACCAAGAAGGAAGGCAAAACCTATACCTTTGCCATCAACGGGCAGACGGGTGAGTTGACCTGTGACATCCCCTGGTCCAAATCTAAATTCTTTGGCCGGATGCTGAGTTTGGCCGGCATGGTTGCCGCGGCGGGGGTGGCGGGCATCTACGCGCTGTCCGCGATGGGGGTGTTCAAATGAAAAAAATCGCCTTTGTTCTTTTATTGCTGTTCACCCTCGCTATCACCGCGCAGGCCTTCGCCCTGCAGCATGTGGACGACCAGGCGCGTGTTCTAACCATTGAAGAAGTGCGCAAACTGGAAGCGCAGGCAGCGGAATTGTATGAGCTGACGCAGTTTGATGTCATCCTGCACACGACCAACAATTCCCAGGGCAAAGGGCCTATGGACTATTCCTTTGACTACTACCATGGCTTCCGTGACGCGGCCAAGTACCCTGATGGCGCTGCGCTTGCCATCATGTTTGACACCCGGGATTACTACGAAGCGGCCAGAGGAAAAGGAATAGAACTGCTGACGCACCGTGAAAATTATGATTTGCGTGACGTTGTCCAAAGCAAACTGTCAGATGGAAATTACTACGGCGCTTTCTCAGACTATCTGCGCTACGTCAAACGACTGCTGGTGCCCTTGACGCCCATGGAGCAGGTCACGCGCTTTTTGCCCTTTGTGCTGGGCATCGCCCTGGTTATCGGGCTGATCTACGCCTTTGTCCTCAAAAGCAACATGAAGATTGCCAAGTTCAAATACAACGCCGACCAGTACATCGTGCCCAACTCCTTAAGACTGACCCGGCAACAGGACCTGTACCTCTACCAGACTGTTACCCGCACCAAGATTGAGTCCAGCAGCGGCAGCGGGGGCGGCAAGGGCGGCGGCTTTTCAAGCGGCAGCCGCGGCGGCACCTCCTACGGCGGCCGGGGCGGGAAGTTCTAAAACCGATAATATCAATGAAACGTGAGTCTGTTGTCAGGCTCACGTTTTTGAATGTGTTATACATATGGAAGTGTTTCTAATCATAATGGTTGATATCCCGACAATCCCGTCAAAAGCCCCTGCTTTTGGCGGAAAGGCGGAGCGGCGGAACGGGCGAGAGATGCCTCTTGAGAAGATGTC
>DUQZ01000019.1 GCA_012837525.1 Clostridiales bacterium
ATGCGGTACCCGAAGGGCTGGTGGATTTTGTCGCATCCGACGCGCATGGGACGCTCCGGCGCAAGACAAGGCTGCTGGAAGCCTACGGGAAGCTTTCGGCCCTTTACGGGGAGCCATTGGCGGTTTCACTGTTCCAGGGCAGGGCTGCAGAAGCATTGAATCGCAATATGTGATCAGTATGCGTTGCCGCTTTATGGAGCAGCATGCAATCAAAGGAGGCATTCAAGTTTGAAAAATGTTCAGGGTGTAAGTAAGGCCAGTTCGCTTTATGCCCGGCTTCCACTGCATTTCAGGCGCATGTTTCGTGTGGGGATTCTCCTTTTTGCAGACTCCCTTTGCTTGGTGGCAGCCTTCTACATTTCACTCAACCTTCGCTTTGACTGGAGAGTGCCCCCTTTTGTAACACAGGAACTGCTTCGGTACCTTCACTGGTTTCTGCTCACCTACCTGGGCACCATGCTTGTCTTCCGCCAGTACCGGCTGCTCTGGCGGTACGCGACCGGGCGGGAGTTGCTGATCCAGGCTGTTATCCTTCTGTTGGCGGGCGGGTTGACCCTTTTGATCAACGGGGTCTTTGCCTGGGGAGCATCCCGTGCGGTGCTGGTTGGTGCCTGTCTGTTTACCATCGGCCTGGTCACAGCCAACCGGCTGTTTGCGCGCAGTGTGCGTTCCCGGATGAATTATCTGGAAGCTGTTACCAAACACCCGGATGGCCGCAAATCTTTACCGGTGATGATTGTGGGCGCTGGCGAAGCAGCCAGTTTCATCCTCACGCAGAACCGCCGGGCCGGCAGCCAGTATGGGCAGGTGCTTGCCTTGGTGGATGACGCGCCGGAGAAACAGCACATGCGGGTGCAGAATGTTCCGGTCATGGGCAGGGTCATGGATATCCCCGCGCTGGTCACGCAGCTGGGCATCCGCGAAATCATCATTGCCATGCCCTCGGTGAAGGGCGAACGCCTGCAGCAGATCGTTGAAATCTGCAACGCCACCCGCTGCCAGGTGCGCATCATGTCCGACCCTCAGGATATTGATGATGTCAAGGGTTCAAAGGGCATCATTCTGCGCGAGCCGAATCTGGCGGACTTCCTCTCCCGGGATGAAGTCAGGATCGATGATGACAGGGTCGGCGCGTACCTGCGGGGCAAGGTCGTGCTGGTAACAGGCGGCGGCGGCTCCATCGGGTCGGAGATCTGCCGCCAGGTCATGGAGTACGCACCGGAAAAACTGCTGATCTTTGATATTTATGAGAACTGTGCCTACGAGCTGCTGATGGAACTGCAGCGCAAGCACGGCAGGGATTGCCCGGTAACGGTGCTGGTGGGTTCCGTGCGCGACACGGCCCGGCTGGATGAAGTGATGGCGGCGTACCACCCCCAGGTAATCTTCCACGCCGCCGCGCACAAGCATGTGCCGCTGATGGAGATCAGCCCGACGGAAGCCGTCAAGAACAATGTGTTCGGCACCATGAATGTGATGCAGGCCGGTGAAAAGCACGGCGCGGAACGCTTTGTGATGCTTTCAACGGACAAGGCGGTCAACCCAACCAGCGTCATGGGCGCTACCAAGCGGGTCGCGGAAATCGCGATGCAGCTGTTCTCCCGTTCTTCCCGTATTCACTGCAGCGCGGTGCGCTTTGGCAATGTCCTGGGCTCCCATGGCAGCGTCATCCCCCTGTTTGAGGCGCAGATCCGCGCCGGCGGCCCGGTCACCCTCACCCATCCGGACATTATCCGGTTCTTCATGACCATCCCGGAGGCGGCCTCCCTGGTGCTGC
>DUQZ01000020.1 GCA_012837525.1 Clostridiales bacterium
CAACCTCCCAGCACAGGCCGCAAAACCGGGGGAGGAGGTCTACACCCCGCTTGCGGGCCTCAACCAGGACCGCATCTTCAACCTCAAACACGGCATCAAAAAAATCAACGGCATGGTGCTCAAAAAGGGGGACGTGTTCTCCTTTAATGACATCGTTGGCCCGCGCAACAAGGCATCGGGTTTTCGTCACACCAAAGACGAGCGCGGCAAAGCCATCTTCGGCGGCGGCGTGTCCCAAATTGCCACCACCATCGACATGGCCCTCAAAGCCTATGGCAGTGACATCAACTTCCTGGAGCGCCATACCTATGGCAGCGAGTTCCAGGATACCTATGTCACCTTCGGCAAGGACGCGGTGCGTGTGGAATATTCCACGGGCAAAAACTACGCCTTCACCAATAACCGCGCCAGCCTGCGCATTACGCTGTGGATGTCGGATCAGTTTCTAAGCTGCGTCATCGCGCCGCTGGGAAATGAGGGCCCGCCGGAGAGTTCCTCCAGCCAGCAGCTGGACCGCTCCGTGTTCGCCTCCCTTGAGTCGTTCAACCCTCAGACGGGCATCGCGGTCTTTAATGCCTACGAGATCCTGGAAGGCGAAACGGCCCGCAACTACCTGATGAACGAGCTGGGCTATGACGAGGAAGGGGTGGAAATCCTCTACAGCGGCCTGGATACCTATGAGCACATCATCCGCCCGCTCAACTACCCGCCCATCAAAATCAACGTGGACCAGGTCAACTGGATCCTGCAATACCAGGCCACGGGCGAACTGGGCACCAGCCTGGATGGCATCCCTTCCAGTGGCGGCGATTTTAGGGTGCTGTACAAAAACAAGCCGGACAAGCTGCTATCCGCCAACACCTATTTCATCGATATTGATCTAAACGGCAAAATCTACTTAATCAAGCAGGTCTACCCCGCCCATGGGGATTATTTGCCGTAGCAAAATAATAGCCTATTACAGCGAAAAGCCCTTGTATTTACAAGGGCTTTTCGCTGGCGCACCCGGCGCGACTCGAACGCGCGACCTCCAGAGTCGGAGTCTGGCACTCTATCCAACTGAGCTACGGGAGCGGACGCTTCAGCAGATTCATTCCGCCTGAGCGGTCAAAGTTTATCACAAGGGGCAGCCCAGTGTCAATTTGCAAAAGGGGCACCATGGGGCAGATTGTGCTTTGCCGTTTCCTTTGATATGCTACGCGTACAACCCCGAAAACAAAAAACATCAAACCATCAATTTTGAAGGAGGCAGCATGGAACTGACCTATCTGGGCACCGCGGCGGCGGAAGGCTTTCCCGGCATTTTTTGTGAGTGTGAGGTCTGCCGCAAGGCAGCGGCAAACGGGGGAAAGGATGTGCGCACCCGGTCGCAGGCCATCATAGACAACCAGCTGTTGATTGACCTGCCGCCGGATACCTACTGGCACATGATGCAGCGCCAGCTCCCGCTGCCCGGGATGGAGCATGTGCTGATCACGCACACCCACTCGGATCACCTGTATCTGGAGGAATTGTACTACCGCCGCAAGGGTTTTTGTGTCACCAACAAGCGCATGACCCTTTACGGCAATGACGCGCTGGCGCGAAAGCTGGATCAGTTCCTGGTGGATACCCGTTCCAGCTATGAAGACAGCCTGCTGGCCTGCTGTGAACTAAAGGTGTTTGAGCCCGTTCAAATCGGCCCCTACACGGTCACCGCCCTACCCGCTTTGCACGACAGGTCCGAAAACTGCCTGATTTTTTTGATTGAGAAGGCCGGCAAGCGCCTCCTCTACGGCAATGACACCGGCGTCTTCCCGGACAGCGTCTGGCAGCACATCAAAGGCCTGCCCTTTGACCTCATCAGCCTGGACTGCACCACCGGCACGCAGCGGGACGGCAACAACCACATGGGCGTGCCGGATTTGATTGATATGAAGGCCAGGCTGGTAGACAACGGCAACATCAAGGAGCACACGGCGCTCATCGCCACGCATTTCTCCCACAACGGGGGGCTGTTGCACCACGAGCTGGAGGAGCTGCTTCATCCGCACGGGTATGCAATCGCCTATGACGGGATGAGCGTGCGGGTTTAAAATACATCCAAAATACCTGGATCCATGATAAAATTGATGTAGAACATAGGAAATGGAGGGCATGTATCCATGACCAGACGCATCCTGTCCATCCTGCTGGCGCTGCTTTTGATGACAGTGTCAACTGGGGCGCTCAGCGAAGCGGCGCCAGTCATTGATGCCAGAACTGAGTTCACCACCCAGGAGTACCAGGCGGACTATGACCAGCTGTGGCGCATCCTTAACACCAGTTACCCCTTTTTGGCGGAATCCGGCAAAAGCCCGGACGAGCTGGAGGCCTTCCGGCTGGAGAACCGCGCGAAGATCGGCGAATCTGTGAAGGATTTGGGGGAGTTCATTCAGTTGGTCAAGGACACCTGCGGTGCGCTGGACAACCTGGCGCATCTGTCGGTGGAGGACCCTTTTTCATATAGCTTATATGTCGCGTTGCTGGAGCAGGGCAAATATGAAGTGGATGATGATTACATCTTCCCCCTGGTGCTGGACCCCCAGACAGCAGCCACGTATAAGTATATGGGGGCTGTTCCGTTCCCGTACACCCTGGACGTGCAAATAAACCAAAGTTTCACCCAGTATCCGGAGCTGGACGCGATTTGTTTCCGCTTTCCCTCCTTCTTTACGATGTTTGAAACCAAAAGTATTACGCAGCTGGCCCGCACCCTCAATTACGTC
Organism: Clostridiales bacterium; assembly: GCA_012837525.1. Classification (GTDB taxonomy): domain Bacteria; phylum Bacillota; class Clostridia; order Christensenellales; family Aristaeellaceae; genus UBA6115. Next base: position 2,748 of record DUQZ01000020.1, read on the forward strand.
CGGGGTTTGAAGCATGTCATTTTTGATATCACCGGCAATGGCGGCGGTTTTGACGCCTTCTGGGTGAAGCAAATCGTTTCAGCTTTCGCGGAGCCGGTAGAGTGGCGCTTTATCTCCTATGCCCGGCTTACGGATGTGACCGCCCCAAACTATACGGATGCGGAACTTCACCCGCTGGAGCCAGATTCGCCGCTGCGGCCCGCCTTCGCGGATGATCTGGGGCTGACCCATTGGTATGAAAACGTCTATACTTTACCGATTGAGGACTATCCGCATATCCAGTACGACAAGCCCGTCACGCGCTGGCTGCTGGTGGATGAGGGCGTGTACTCCGCCGCGGACATGTTCACCAATTTTTGCAAGGCAACCGGCTGGGCGACAGTCGTCGGCCACAAAACCGGCGGGGACGGCATTTTGGGCAGGTCGCCGATTACAACGCGGCTTGACAACACAGGCTTGCTCTTCCGGTTTACTACCGAAACCGGGATGCACCCGGACGGCACACCCAGCGCCACCAACGGCACGATGCCGGATGTCCTGTGTGTGCCAGGGGAGTCCCCGCTGGACACCTGCCTGCAGCTGATTAAGGAGATGAACGAGGCCGGGGACTGAGCGCAAAACCTTAAAAAACCTCCTATGCCCGCTTGCATGCCAGGCGGGCTTGTGCTATACTGCCATGGCATTACACACGCGGGGTGACTGTACGCTTGTGCCGAAAGGTGGCAGTACGGGTTGAAACCCGCGGAGGCAACAACAAGGAGGAAACCCATGGCAATCATCTCTATGAAGAGCCTGCTGGAAGCAGGCGTCCACTTCGGACACCAAACCAGACGCTGGAACCCCAAAATGGCGCCCTACATCTTCACCGAGCGCAACGGCATCTACATCATCGACCTGCAAAAGACCGTGCGCAAAATCGAGGAAGCCTATATGTTTGTGCGCAACCTGTCCATGGAGGGCAAGTCCATCCTGTTTGTGGGCACCAAGAAGCAGGCCCAGGAATCCATCGAGCAGGAAGCCAAGCGCTGCAACATGTTCTACGTCAACCGGCGTTGGCTGGGCGGCATGCTCACCAACTACCGCACCATCAAGTCTCGCGTGAACCGCCTGGACGAGATTGACAAAATGGAAGCCACCGGCCAGTTTGATGTGCTGCCCAAGAAGGAAGTCGTCAACCTGATGCGTGAGCGCGACAAGCTCAACAACAACCTGGGCGGCATCCGCACCATGAAAGGCCTGCCCGGCGCGCTGTTTGTGGTAGACCCGCAGATGGAAGCCATCGCGATTGCCGAAGCCCGCACCCTGGGCATCCCGATCGTCGCGATTGTGGACACCAACTGTGATCCGGACCTGGTGGACTATGTCATCCCCGGCAATGATGACGCCATCCGCGCCGTCAAGCTCATTTCCGGCAAAATGGCCGACGCCGTGCTGGAAGGCCGTCAGGGCAGCCAGGCGGAAGTGGAAGAAGAGGAAGAAATCGACAGCGAGGACATGGGCGAATAAGCCTGCCTCTTTGAGATAAGGAGAGAAACAATGGAAATTACTGCTGCAATGGTCAAAGAGCTGCGTGAGCGCACGCAGGCAGGCATGATGGACTGCAAAAACGCGCTGGTGGAAGTCAAGGGCGATATGGAAAAAGCCATTGAGTACCTGCGCGAAAAAGGCCTGGCCGCCAACGCCAAAAAGGCCGGCCGCGTCGCCTCTGAAGGCATGGTCGACAGCTATATCCACATGGGTGGCAAAATCGGCGTGCTGCTGGAGGTCAACTGCGAGACGGACTTCGTCGCCAACACCGACGCCTTCCGCAACCTCTGCCACGATCTGGCCCTGCAAATCGCGGCCAGCAAGCCCCTGTACATCAGCAAGGAAGAAGTGCCCGCGGCTGAATTGGACAAGGAGCGCGAGATTCTGCGCGCCCAGGCCCTCAACGAAGGCAAGCCCGAGAAGATCGTCGACCGCATGGTCGAAGGCCGGATCGAGAAGTACTACAAGGACGTCTGCCTGCTGGAGCAGCCCTTTGTGAAGAACCCCGACATCACCGTGCAGGCGCTGGTAAACGAAACCGCCCTGGCCAGCGGTGAGAAGATTTCCGTGCGCCGCTTCACCCGCTATGAGCGCGGCGAAGGCATCGAAAAGCGCGTGAGCGACCTGGCGAGCGAAATCGAAGAAATGACGGGCAAGGCCTAAACCACACTGGTTTACATCGGGCGGCGCAATCGCGCCGCCTGTTTTCTTGTCCAAACCTGCTTTGATGGGTTATAATAAGGCAATCTTTGGGAGGTGGGTATGCAGTACAAACGGATCATGCTGAAACTGTCCGGCGAGGCGCTGGGCGAATCGGGCCTGCTGTTTGACCACGCACAGATTATGGAGGTGGCGAAGGTCATCAAAACCGTGGTGACGCGCGGGGTGCAGGTAGGTATCGTGATTGGCGCCGGCAACCTGTGGCGCGGCCGGCATGGCGCGGCCAGCGGCATGGACGCCGTGAAGGCGGACCAGATGGGCATGCTGGGCACGCTGATGAACTGCCTGGTCATGCAGGACGCGCTGGCGCAGCTGGGCGTCACCGCGCCCATGTTCTCCGCCTTCCACCTGCCCAATGTGTGTGAAACCTACCGCCGTGACGTGGCGGATGAAGCATTGAACACCCATGGCGCGGCGCTTTTTGGCGGCGGCCTGGGCAACCCCTTCTTTACCACCGATACCGCGGTCTCCCTGCGCGCGCTGGAATTGAAGGCCGAAACGCTGCTGCTTGCCAAAAACATCGACGGTGTATACACGGATGATCCCCGCACCAACCCGGACGCGGAGCTGATCAAAGACATCAGCTATGATGAGGCCATCAAGCGCGGGCTGAAGGTGATGGACCTGTCCGCCTTCCTCATGTGCGCGGAGCAGGGCCTGCCGCAGATGCGCGTGTTTGGCCTGGATACTCCGGGCAACATTCTGCGCGTGCTGGACGGGGACGACCTGGGCACCGTGCTGCACCCCTAAGGATGTAAAGCATGAAAAAACTGCGGAGGCTGATCTGGTTTATCGCCAAACGGCTCATCATCATCACCAGTATTCTGGGGCTGATGACCATAGCCTTTTATTTTTCCATGAACGCCGCCAACATCTACGTCATCATCAAGGACGGCATGGCGCAGCGCGCGCTCACCGTGATGATGGACACGGATGGGGAGGAACTGCACAAGTACTTCTCCCAGGCTTATTTGCCGCTGGATAAACGGCTGGCCACCATGCGTGAGGGCACAAACCCCTATGAACCCTACCAGATTACGGGCATTGACCACCGCTTGCGCATGGAGTGGATGTGGACCTGGCCCTGGGAAGACACAGCCCGCGCCACCATCACCGAGCAGGTGCCCGGTATCGACGGCCGCATCAAGGCCAGCTATAAAGAAAAACTGCCGCAGGAGCAGTGGTCCCCGCCGCGCTGGCCCTCCGCCCGCTATGATGTCATCCTGGTGCGGGAAAACGGCCAGTGGCATATCCGCGAACTGAGGAACGAGCGGGCGTACAACCCCTGAAATATGAGCGATATACAAAAGAAACAACCCATCCTGATGCTTGCGCCCCTGGCCGGTATTTCTGACTGGCCTTTTCGTTTGCGCTGCCAGGAATGCGGTGCGGACGAACTGGTCACGGAAATGGTGAGTGCCATGGGCCTGCTGCAGGCGCCCAGCGACAGCCGCGCCTACCAGCACCTGCTGGCCTTCCATGAGCGCGAGCGCAACCTGACCATCCAGCTGTTCGGCCACCAGCCGGACATTATGGCGGGTGCCGCCGCGCGGGTATCCCTGCTGCCACAGTACAAGGGCATCGACCTCAACTTTGGCTGCCCCGCCCCCAAGGTGACGGGCTCGGGCAGCGGCAGCGCGCTGATGAAAAACCTTGCGCGCAGTGAGCAAATTATCCGCGCGGTGCGCAAGGCGACCGCCAAGCCGCTGTCCGTCAAGATGCGCATCGGCTGGGACAGCAACCACATCAACGCGGTGGATTTTGCCAAGATGTGTGAAGCAGCCGGCGCGGACAGCCTGTGCGTGCATGGGCGCACGCGGCAGCAGCAGTATGCCGGGCGGGCCGACTGGGGCGTCATCGCCCAGGTGAAACAGGCGGTCAGTATCCCTGTCATCGCCAATGGCGACGTGTTCACGCCCCAAAACGCGCAGGTGCTGCTGAACCAGACAGGCGCGGACGGCATCGCCATTGGCCGGGGCGCCCTGGGTAACCCCTGGCTGTTTGGGCAAATCAGGCAGGCGCTGCGCGGGGAAACCCCCACGGTGCCTGATGCAGAGGAAATCCTCAAAACCGCCCTCTCCCACCTACAGGACATGGTCACCTTCAAGGGCGAGCGCTGGGCATTGATCGAAATGCGCAAGCATTTCGCCTGGTATTTGAAAGGCTCAAAGGGCGCTGCGGCCATGCGCGCGCAAATCAACCAGACGGAGGATTTGACCACCCTGGTTAGCCTTTTGGAAACACATTTCAAAACGCTGGTTTAATCGCGACCAAAAGCAAACCAGGCAAGCGGACGGACCGCGTGCCTGGTTTTTTGCGCTCCCAGGATTTATAGAATATGCACGCAGTTGTCTTCGAAGTTCAAGAAGGCGTCATCACCCTCCCGGAAAGTATGCTTGTTGACCGGGCAATAATCGGTAATCTTCACCAGTGTGTCGCCCACCATCACGTGGTAGTTGTGATAGGCGCCCATGAAGCAGCTCAGCGTCACGTGGCAGGGCAACACGCCCTGATGGCCAATCTGCACCGCCTCTGGCCGTACCACCATGCGGCATTCCTGGCCAACGGGGTAGCCCTTGGGGTTGGGGATGCGCAGCTGATGCCCCGCGATGTCCATCATGCAGTCGCCGTTTTCCAGGCTGACAATTTTGCCGTCCAGGAAATTGGCTTCGCCGATGAAATCCGCCACAAACTCGTTGCTGGGGTGGTAGTAGATCTCCTGCGGCGTGCCCATCTGCGCGATGACGCCCTTGTTCATGATGATGATCTGGTCAGACAGGCTCATCGCTTCGGACTGGTCATGGGTGACATACACCGCGGTGATGCCCAATTCCTGCTGGATGCGGCGGATTTCCGTGCGCATGGTAACGCGCAGCTTGGCGTCGAGGTTTGACAGCGGCTCGTCAAACAGCAGCGCGCTGGGCTCCACTACCAGGGCGCGCGCCAGCGCGACGCGCTGCTGCTGGCCGCCGGAGAGCTGGTTGGTCATCCGGGCTTCCAAGCCGTCCATCTCCACCAGCTTCAGGATGCTCATCACCTTCTCGCGGATGGTGTTCTTGTCCAGCTTGCGGATTTTGAGGCCA
>DUQZ01000003.1 GCA_012837525.1 Clostridiales bacterium
TGCCCGTACCCTCCGGTGAAGACTGCAGTCTCGCTCAATTGAATCGACTGTCGTTTCTTCGCTTCTCTTCTCTGTACCGTTTTCAAGGTCCCCGCAGCCCCGTTTGGGGTGCCCGAATAATGTATCACACCCTGTGGGGAGGTGTCAAGCGATTTTTATAAAGAATTTACAGGAATTTGCAGGCGGCAAAGGATGTGGTTTCTGATATTAAGAACGCGCGGAGCAGCAAGTCCCGACGGTTTTGCCCAAGCTTTATTGAAATCAAGCAAGCGGGATCCAGATGGAGATGGTACCGTCCAGCATTACTTCCTTATTAACAGAAATGACCCAAGAAAAATAGAATCGGTGATTGACAGCCCTTTTGATGTGTGGTATCTTGCTTGTGGCTTCAAAAGCCAGTGCCAAAGACAGCAGGCCGCGCGCAAGCGCATAACGGCGAAAGCCGCCCGCCGAGGCGCGAGAGCATGATGTTTTAATGCCCTTGTGCCATTCGCACAGGGGCTTTTACTTTGAGCCGGAAGGAAGGTGAACAAGCAAGCATGGAACAGAAGATCAACAAGAACCTTGAAAACAAGATGCTTAAGGTGGATGAAATTACCCAGCGGTTAAACAGCGCCAAGAGCATGGTCATGGTTGACTACAAAGGCATTACAGTGGAAGAAATCAACGCCCTGCGCGTGAAATTCCGCGAGGCCGGTGTTGACTATGTGGTCCTTAAGAACTCCCTGGTGAAGCGCGCGCTGAACAACGCGGGCATCACGGAATTGGACGAGCTGTTGGTTGGCCCCTCCGCCTTTGCCTTTGGCATGAAGGATGAGGTTGGCCCCGCGAAGGTCATTGACGAGTTCATCACCCAGACCAAGTCCGACAAGATGACGATCAAAGCCGGCATCCTGGAAGGCAAGGTAGTGGAGCCCAGCGCCATTGTCGCCCTGAGCAAGCTGCCGCCGCGTGAGGTCCTCATCGCCAAGATGATGGGCAGCCTGAACGCGCCGGTCACGAACTTCGTAGGCGTCCTCAGCGCAACCCTGCGCTCTCTGGTCTATGCGGTTGATGCAGTCCGCAAACAAAAAGAAGGCATCGAATAAACCCGGGGATACCCCACAAAACACATTAAAAATTTACGGAGGAAACATTCAATGAACCGCGAAGAAATTATGTCCGCAATCGAAGCGATGACCGTGCTGGAGCTGGCCGAGCTGGTGAAGGCCCTGGAAGAGAAGTTTGGCGTGTCCGCCGCTGCCCCCGTTGCCGCCGCTGCGCCCGTCGCCGCTGCTGCCGCTGCCCCCGCTGAAGAGAAGACCGAGTTTGACGTCGTGCTGACCAACGCCGGCGCCGAGAAGATCAAGGTCATCAAAGTGGTCCGCGAAGTCGTGAGCGGCCTGGGCCTGAAGGAAGCGAAGGAATTCGTCGAATCTGCCCCCAAGACCATCAAGGAAGGCCTGGCCATGGCCGATGCCGAGAAGATCAAGAAGCAGTTTGAAGAAGTCGGCGCCACCGTCGAAATCAAGTAAGAACAGCTCTAAACAAAACCCGCGGGAATTGCTCCTGCGGGTTTTATTTATATCTGTATAGTTAGTGAATACCAGACGAGGGCGTTAATGCAAAGATGGGCTGAGGATTTTTGATGACTCCGCAAAGATGAAGGAAGGAGGCGTAGTCGTAGCCTACGCCGACTGAAAGAATCAAAGCGGAGGCGCAAAAAGACCAGCGCATCAAAGCATTAACAAGTGAGTCTGGTATTATTCCGCCCTCAGGCACTCAACAGGGTCCTTCTTGGCGGCGATGCGGGAAGGAAGCCATCCCGCCAGCAGGGAGAGCAGCGCGCTAATGCCAATGAGGATGACCGCGCCGACAGGCGGCAGGATTGCCTTCACAGAGGCATCGTTGCTGAGCATGAAGATGATTTGATTGATGGGGATGATCAAAAGGGCGGAGATAGCGATGCCCAGAACGCCCGCGGTCAAGCCGATGATGAAGGCCTCCGCCGTGAACACGCGCGCGACATCCTTTCGGGAAGCGCCCACGGCGCGCAGGATGCCGATCTCCTTGGTGCGCTCCAGCACCGAGATATAGGTGATGATGCCAATCATGATGGATGACACCACCAGCGAGACTGCCACAAAGGCGATGAGGACATAGGAAATTACGTTGATGATGTTGGTGACGCCGGAAATCATGAGGGCGACAAAATCCGTGTAGTTGATCTGCTCATGCGCGGGCACCGTCTGGTTGTACTCCTCAATGAGCCGGGCGATCTCCTCCTTGTGCTCAAAGGTGTCCATGTACAGGGTGATGGAGGTGGGCGTATCCAGGTTGACCTGCCCCACATCGGCATAGGTCTGCTGGAGGCTGGGGATGTTCGGCGCGACCAGCTGGTCGTACAGCCCCACGATGGTGCTGTCGTCCAGGTCCTTTTTCAGGCGCTCAAACAGCAGCACCGTCTGCGCCTCCTGCCCCGCGCCCAGGGATTCCATGGTGAGGCCGGACATCTGCGCCCATTGGGCAAGCAGGTCCATCCCGCCCTCCGGAATGGTGGGCATGCCGGTGCTGTCCTGCTGGCCGCCTGTGAACTGGCTCATGATACCCATGATTTGCTCCATGCTCATGCCCTCGGGGATGGGCAGGGAAGGCGTCTCTCCCTCATCCCCGGGCGTATCCTGGCCAAAGGCCTCTGGGTAGAGACGGAAGGCTTTTTTGGCAAATTCTGCCTTTTGATCAATCGGGAGGCGCTCAAAATAGCGTGTTAAATCCTCGCTTTTTTCCGCCGCGGTTTCAGGCGCAAAGCGCAGTCCGGTGAGCACGCTTTTTGTTTCATCCGCCTGCTGCGCCAGCACCACCGGGCTTTGCGCGGCGCGCGCGATGACCAGGTCCGTCAGCGCACGGGTATAGACGATGCCGCCGCTGCGCTGGTTGTTTTGATCGTTTGAGCGGATAATGCCGGAGATGGTGAGGACGGGCGCCTGCGACACGGCTGCCCGCAAGGCATCCTGATCGGTATTCAGGTTAGCGTACAGCCCCTTGCCATCGGGCACATAGTAATCGCTGCTGGCCATCAGGCGGATGGACAGGCCCAGCAGGTCCTCATAGGCCCAGGAACGGGGCGTTTGCAAGCCTTCCCCCTCCGTAAGGGCTTCCAGGTCCGCTTCAGTCAACAGCCCTAACCGATAAAGCAGTGCTTCCGGCAGCTCGTTGTTGGCGTCCAATTCCAGCAGGACCTCGCTTGCGCTCTTTGGCCAGCTGCCTGCCAGCAGGGTGTTTTTTCCCTGGAAGGGCTCCCCCGCCAGTCCGTCGCTGGAGGATGGGGTGATCTCCGTCAACTCTGAATCGCCAAAGGGCATGAAGCCGGAGAAGGCGCGGCCAATGGCGCCCATGTTGGAGCCGCTTGACAGGCTACGCATCTGGCCGTCCTGATCAAAGGTGTACAGGTCAAAACTGGCGTTATAGCCGTAGCGGATGTCCGTTAAATAGGGCTTGATGGCGTTGTCCGGGCCATCCAGGTAGGCTTTGAAGGAGGTGAGGTTGTTGCGGGTGATGGTGGTGCGCATCTGATCGCGGTGGGCAGACCGCTCCGCGTTGAGGTAGACCGCGTCCTTCTCATGCTTTGGTTTTTCCTGCCAGGCCTGCTGCATGGCGCTGCGCATGCCCTCCACCTGGAAGGTTTCCTCCTCGATGGTGATGGGGTAGGAGGACATGGTGTTGCGCTGCACGTTGATGATGTACTGGTTGACACCGTTTGACAGCGCCAAAATAAGCGCGATGCCAATGATGCCGATAGAGCCCGCGAAGGCGGTGATCAGCGTGCGGCCGCGCTTGGTAAGCAGGTTGTTGAGCGAGAGGGACAAGGCGGTTGAAAAGCCCATGGCCTTCTTTTTCTGGGCATCAGACGCCGCGGTTTTGTTGCTTGCGGCGTTTGGTTTGCTGTCGTTTAGGACGTTGCCGTCCTTGAGTTCGATAATGCGCGTGGCGTAGCGCTCGGCCAACTCCTGGTTGTGGGTGACCATGATGACCAAGCGGTCACTGGCAAGCTGCTTGAGCACATCCAGCACCTGCTCGCTGGTGACGGAATCCAGGGCGCCTGTTGGCTCATCCGCCAGCAGGACTGCCGGGTCGTTCACCAGGGCGCGGGCAATGGCCACGCGCTGCATTTGGCCGCCGGAGAGCTGGTTTGGTTTTTTGTGCACCTGGTCCGAAAGCCCCACGCTGCGCAAGGCGTCCAGGGCGCGCTGCCTGCGCTCCTTTTTGCTGATGCCAGACAGCGTAAGCGCCAACTCCACATTGGCCAGCACGCTCTGGTGCGAAATCAAGTTGTAGGACTGGAACACAAAGCCCACGCTGTGGTTGCGGTAGGCATCCATCTCCCGCTCCGTATATTCCTTGGTGCTGCGGCCGTTGACGCGCAAATCGCCCGCGTCGTAGCGGTCCAGCCCGCCAATGACGTTGAGCAGTGTAGTCTTGCCGCAGCCGGACGGGCCCAATACGGCAACAAACTCCCCTTTTTCAAACGTGAGGCTGATATCCTTGAGCGCTTCCACCTTCAAGGCGCCGCTTTGGTAAATCTTCTTGATGTTTCTTAATTCCAGCATTGCACAAATTTCCTTACATAAAATAACAGGTCAGCAAGCCTGCTAACCTGAAATATACCATGATATTGACGCGTTCAGCCGGCCATACAGCCTTGTTTACGGATTGTTGATGATTTGGAACAGTTCTTCCTCACTCATGGAAGGAATGCCCAGACTGGCTGCCTTTTGCGCCTTGCTGCCCGGGTTCTCCCCCAAAAGGAGGTAGCTGGTCCTTCTGCTGACAGAGGAGGAGACGCTGCCGCCGTTTTTGGTGATCAAGTCCTCCGCCTGCTGGCGCGTAAGCGTGGGCAGCGTGCCAGTCAACACAAAGGTTTTGCCCGCAAAGGCGGTGCCCTCCGCCTGGTTTTGCACCTCGCGCGGGCGCACGCCCAGCGCCAGGAGGGCATCCACCATCTGGTTGTTGACAGGGTCCTCAAAGAAGGAAAGGATGCCCGTGGCAATCACCTCACCCACGGCTGGGACTGCCAGCAATTGATCCATGTTCGCCGCGCGCACAGCATCCAGGTTGTGGAAGGCCTGCGCCAGATCGCGCGCGGTGGCCCGGCCGATGTTGGGGATGCCGATGGCCAGCAGGAAAGCATCCAGCTCACAATCCCGGCTGATGGTGAGCGCATCGATGATGTTCTCTGCCCGCTTCTGTCCAAAGCCGGGCAGGCCGATGAGTTCCATCGGGGTGAGCCGGTACAAGTCCTGCGGGGCGCGGACGCCCAGGTGGTCATACAGCACTTCCAGCGTCTTTTCGGACAGGCTTTCGATGTTCATGGCTTCCCGGGAGCAAAAATGCGTCAGCCGCGCAATGACCTGCGGCTTACAGCCCAAACGGTTGGGGCAAAACAGATGGGCGCCGATCTCTTCCAGCAGGCTGCCGCAGGCAGGGCAGTTGACCGGCTTTTCAATCGTTTCTCCTGTGATGCCGTCCTCCACCCGGCCCAGGATTTCAGGGATGACATCGTTTGAGCGGCGGATGAAGACCGTGCTGCCCAGGGTGAGGCGTTTTCTGGAAATATCGCCATAGTTGTTGAGCGTGGCCCGCCTGACGGTGACGCCGGAAAAATCCACAGCGTCAACATGCGCAAGCGGCGTCAGTTTGCCGGTGCGCCCCACATCCCAGGTGACGCGCTCCAGCGTGGTGGTGGTTTCCTCCGCCGCAAACTTGTAGGCAACCGCCCAACGTGGGAATTTGTCTGTATAGCCCATCACGCGGCGAGTAGCCAGGTCAATCACCTTGATGACCACGCCGTCAATGAGAAAATCCAGCTCCTCCCGTTTGGCTTCCACGTCCAAAATGGCCTTGATGACCGCCTGCTCATCGCTGCCCACATACAGAAGGGGCGAGACAGGGAAATGGTTTTCCGTGATGAACCGGTTGAGCCCCGCTTGGTCCTGATAAGGCGGGTCCTGGATGGTGCCGATTTCGTAAAAGCGGACGTCCAGCTTCCTGGAAGCCGTGACCTTGGGATCCAGGTTGCGCAGCGCGCCGGCCGCGGCGTTGCGCGCGTTTTTGAGCGGTTCCGCCGCGGTACGGTTGTATTTGGACAATACGGACAGACGCATGATGCACTCGCCGTGGATTTCCATCAGACCTTGATAGGGGATGCGGAAGGGAATGCCCCGGATGGTCTGCGCCTGGGGCAGCACCTGCTCCCCCACGATGCCGTTGCCGCGGGTGGCGGCCTGCACCAGTTGGCCGTTTTGATAGGTGAGGTTCAGCGTCAGGCCATCGTATTTATACTCCACAGCAAAGGCTAGCGGCGCCAAACCGGGTGCCCGGCTGTGCAGCTGCCGCACGCGCGTGAACCAGGCGGAAAGCTCCGCCTCGCTGTTGACCTTGTCCATGCTCCACAGGCGGTTGATATGCGTATGCTGCACAAAGACGGGCAGGGGATCCCCCCCTACCCGCCTGGTGGGCGAATCCGGCAGGATGGTGCCGGTTTGCCGCTCCAATACCACCAGCTCGTCATACAGTTTATCCCACTGGGCATCGCTGATGATGGGCTGGTCTTTTACATAATAGGCGTGGCTGGCCTCGTTAATGCGGTCAACCAATTCGCGCATGCGCTGGGACAGCTCTGTCATTTACTCTACCTTGACGATGGGCGCGATGGCCACCGAAAACTCCTTGTCGCCGTAAGCGGTAAAGCGGATGGATACGCGGGCTTCGGCGCCTTCGCCGGAGGTGCCGATGACCTCGCCCGTGCCGAATTTTTTGTGCAAGACCTTGTCACCCTCTTTGAAGATTTGCACCGGCTCGTCCAGCTCCACCGACACCGACGGGAAAAAGCCCTTGGTGACGCCGGGGATGTCCGCCGGGTCCTGCCCCATGCCCGGGATGCCAAAGCTGGTCTTGGGCTGGCGCTGGGAGGGGCGCACACGCTCCTTGGGGGGCTTGTACTCGCCAAAGTGTTCCTTCATGGCCTTGCCGTAGGCGTCAGAAATGAGTGACTTGGGAATCTCCGCCAGGTAGGGGCTGGGCTGGTTGTAGGAAGCCTGGTTGAAGATGGCGCGGTGACGCGTCCGGCTGAGGTAGAGATAATCCTTGGCGCGGGTGATGCCCACATAGCACAGCCTGCGCTCCTCCTCCATGCGGTTTTCCTCCTGCTTGGCGCGGGCACTGGGCAAAAGGCCATCCTCCATGCCGGCAATGAAGACGGCGCGGTACTCCAGCCCCTTGGCGGAGTGCAGGGTCATCAAGGTGACAAACTGCGGCGCGTCCTCCTGCATGTCCAGGTCCGTCACCAGGGCGACGTTTTCCAGGTAGGATTCAAGCGTCGCGTCCTCGGTCAATTTTTCGTATTCGTAAGCCGCGCCCAAAAACTCCAGCAGGTTGTCCCGCTTGGTGAGCAGCTCCTCATCCGTGGTGTCCTCATACTGCTTGAGCAGGCCGGTTTCCTCCAGCATCAGTTTGACAAAGTCGCCCAGGGGCAGCTGTTTGCGCTGCTCATCCAGCTTGTCCATCAGCTCCACGAAGGCTTTCACGCACTTGCGCGGGCGGGAGCCCAGGCTGTCGGGCAGGTCACGCAACACGGCGTACATGGGTGAGCTGTCCTGATCCGCCTGCTCCTCCAGCACCGCGACCGTCGCGTCGCCGATGGCGCGCTTGGGCACGTTGATGATGCGCTTGAGGGCGACATCGTCATCCGGGTTGACCAGGGTGCGCAGGTAGGCCAAGGCGTCCTTGACTTCCTTGCGGTCATAAAAGCGAGTGCCGCCGTAGACCTTGTAGGGGATGCCGGCGCGCATGAACATCTCTTCCATCACGCGGCTTTGCGCGTGCATGCGGTAGAGCACAGCGATCTCTGACAGCGGCACCTTGCGGTTGCGCAGGCGGCGGATATGCTCACAAATCCAGGCGGATTCCTCCCGCTCATCACCGGCGGCGGCGAACTTGATTTTCTCGCCCTTTTTGCCCTCGGTCCACAGGGATTTGTCCATGCGGTTCTCATTGTTTTTGATGACGCTGTTGGCGGCGTCCAGGATGGTCTGGGTGGAGCGGTAGTTCTGCTCCAGCTTGATGACCTTGGCCTCCGGAAAATCCTTGTTGAACTCCAAAATATTGCGGATATCCGCCCCGCGCCAGCCGTAGATGGACTGGTCGTCATCGCCCACCACGCACAGGTTGCGGCTTTCTTCCGTCAGCAGCTTGACCAGGGTGTACTGCGCCAGGTTGGTATCCTGATATTCATCCACATGCACGTACTGGAAACGCTGGCGGTAGTGCTGCAAGACAGGCGGGTGATCCAGCAGGAGCTCCAGCGTTTTGTTGAGCAAATCATCAAAATCCAGCGCGTTGGCGGCCTTCAGCCGCGCGTCATAGGCGGCGAAAAGATCATGGATGACCTGAGCCCTGCGATCCCTGCGGGACTGGGCGAACCATTCATCCGCGTTCATCAGCTTGTTTTTGGCATCGCCGATGATGTTTTTGACCTCGCGCAGGGTGAGCTCCTTATCGTCAATATCAAAGCGCTTGAACAGATCCTTCAGCACGCGCTGCTGATCATCATCATCATAGATGGTGAAGGAGCGCGCGTAGCCGATCTTTTCAATATCGCGCCGCAGGATGCGCACACAGATGGAGTGGAAGGTGCCAATCCAAATCTCCTCCGCCGTGACGCCGGTGAGCTGCTCCACACGGGTAAACATCTCCCTGGCGGCCTTGTTGGTGAAGGTAAGCGCCAGGATGTGCCACGGCTTGACGCCCTGCTCAATCAGATGCGCGATGCGATAGGTCATCGCGCGGGTCTTGCCGCTGCCGGCGCCCGCGATGATGAGCAAAGGCCCTTCTGTATGTAATACTGCTTCCCGTTGTCTATCGTTTAAGTCCTTCAGGTTCATGTTTCCCCCAGGTGTGCATATTGACATCAGTCCGCGCTGGACCACATGGTATGTTTGGCAGTGTACGAACTGTGATATCGGACTTCATTATATCACAAAACCACCCAGTAGTAAAAGGCTGCCGGGTGGATTGAGACAAAGCGGAGCTTTGCGCTATTATTCTTTGGCCGGGCTTTTTTCGTCCGATATCTGAACGGGCAGGTCGGTCTGCGCGAAGGGATCGGCCTGGACATAGGCAGCCAGGTTGACGCTGGCGTCCTCCTCCCGTTTATCCCTGCTTTGCTGGGCGCTGGAGCGCACAATGGGCGTGGGACCGGTGAAGTCAATCAGCGCGCTTTCCCGCACATGGGTGAGCGGGAAAACCGTCGTGCGCCGGGAGATGGCGCGGCGGGCGTATTCCCCCGCGATCTCACCCCGGGGGCCAAAGTGCATGGGAAAGAACACCTTGGGCCGCAGCGCGATGATGAAATGGTTGGCGCCGGCGTCATAAAAGCCGCCCTGGTTGGGGTCCAGCGGGAAGAAGGCAATGTCAATCTTGTCCTTGGGGATCTGCGCCACCTTCTCATAAAAAAGGGCTTCCGCCCTGGCGATTTCGCGCAGGGAGTTCTCCTCCCGCCAATGCCAGAGGTTGAGGTCCCCGGCGTGGAAGATGTTGAGGCCTTCGGCGGATACCAGGTAGGACACGCCGGCGTCGGTAGAGCCAAAGACGCTGATCTCGCTGTAGCCGACGGTGAAGGTATCCCCCTCGCGGCACACGCGCACATTGGCTGCCCGCGGGGCGGCCTTGGCTGCCTCCTGCGGCATGATGTAGGTGATGGGAAAGGACTGTTTCCACTTGTAGATGGCCGGGTCATGGTGGGCAGCGGAGGCGCTGGGCACAAACACAAGGATGCTGTTGAAGCCCTGGAAGTCCTTCTCTGTCAAGTAGGAGGCTTCGGGCAACTGCGATACATCCTGCTGGCGGTAGCTGAACACCAGCAGCGTTTTTTTAAGGGACACGGTGAAAGCAGAGTGATAAAAATAGCTGACCAGGGCTTGTTTTGTCATTCCCCTCTCCTCCTTTGCTGCTCCTGTGACCACAAAAAAGCTTCCTCCAGCACCCGCCCCTGGGCGCGCGGCAAGCTTAAGCCAGCGGCAGCTGCCAGTGTGGGCGCGATGTCCACGATGTTGCAACCGGATAGCCGTTCCCCTTTGGCAAAGGGCGGCCCTGACAGCCACAGCAGCGTTTTGGCGGCGGGATGGTGCGGCCCAAAGCCATGGGTGGCGACATGGTGGGGTTCCTCCTCCCCATCCACATACACCAGGCCTTCCACCGGCTCCACCGCCAGCAGGATGTCCTCCGGCGCGTGCATGGCGCGCAGCTCCTCACGCGTGTAGATGTGCGCGATCTGCAGCAGCTCCTGGTTGTCCTGAAGCGCCCGCAAAACGGGCAGATAATCCGCGCGGCGCAGGTGTAAATAGGCGCCCAGGCCCAGGGTCTGCGCGCGGGCGGGGACATTGTTGGCCACAAGCCAGGCATCCAGCGGCAGGCTGCCTGTGATGTCCGCGTGGCCGTGGTCGCTCACCACTGCGATGATGGTATCCTTGAGCACATCATGCGCTGCCAGCTTGTCCAGGATGCTGCCCACACGCTCATCCAGGCGGTTTAAGGAGGCGGTGACCTCCTCTGAAAACGTGCCGTAGGTATGGCGCATGGTATCCGTATCAGTAAAGTGGACGGCCAGCAAGTCCGGCATGTGCCGCTGCTGCTTGCGGCGGGAGGCCAGGCGGACCTCCCTGCTGCCTTCCTTCTTGACGGGCACATACTGGCGCTCGATCACCTTGCGTGCCATGAGGGCCGAAAAATCGTCCAGATGCGGCTGTTTGGTGCTGACGCGCTGCTTGCCGTAGCGCAGCTCGGCTTTGATTAACCACCAGGTGCTGCCGTAGCTGAGCACCTTGAGCACCTGATGCTCCCCCGGCAGGGCGATGATCTCCGGCAGGTTGAACTTGATCTGTTTGCTGTGCCCGGTGATGGGCCAGAGGATGCTGGCGCACTCGCGCCCGGCCTTTTTGGCCTGGGAGAACAATGTATCCGTTTTGATGTGCTTCTCATCCCAGTACCAGGCGCGCATGGCGGGCTCCTTCTCGGGCTGGAAGGGCTCGTTGTGGCCGATGCCATGCACATCCGGATAACAGCCCGTGATGATGCTGGCATGGATGGGATAGGTCAGGCTGGGATAGATGGTTTGCACATTGTCACAAAAAACGCCTTCCCGTGCCAGCTTGCCAAGGTTGGGCAGGGAAAGCAGATGGTCCGCGTCCTGCGCGAACACCGCGTCCAAACTGATGATGACAAGGCGCATCTTACTTGCGCCACCCGAAGAACTTGCTCAGTCCCCAGGTGCCAAAGATCCAGGACAGGGGGCCGTAGCCGCCGCGTCCATTGCGCTTTTTGCCAAAGATTTTGTAGAGGATGAAGCCAATGAGCGCGATCTGGAACAGGCTGAGGCCTTCCTCGTCCTCCCTGGCCGCGTCCTTCACATCCTCGCCATACTGGCGGGCCTGCTCCTCGATCTCCTTCTTGTCGCCGAAGATGCTGTCCAGCCAGGAGCTTTCACTGGCGGGCGCCGCGGTTGCCTTGTTGATGTCCTCCCCGCTCATGCCCGCGATGGCGCGCAGGGCGGCGCTTGGTTTGATGTCCCGCTCGCCCTGGGCGCGGAAGTGCTCGGCCAGGTTGACCAAAAAGGCAGCCAGTGCCTTATCGTAGTCCCGGTCCTTTAAAAAGGGGGTGCGGAAATGCGTGGTCAGCAGGTTTTCCGCCTTGCCTTTGGTGAGGAATTTTTGGGCACGCTCACCAATGGTGATGGCGTAGTCCTCCTCGCCAATGACGACCACCAGCAGGATGCCGCCCTGCATCTCCTTATATGTGAAGGTGTTGTCGGTGTAATTTTGCGCGTTTACGCCGCCCAGAAAATCCCGGGTGATGATTTTGAGGCGAAACCCCATATGGTCATCAATCTGCTCGCCCAAGCGGTTGATTTCTTTGATCAAATCCGGGCTGAGCACATAGGCCAAATCTTCCGCTGACTGCTCCTCCGCAAGGGCTGGAGATGACAGTGGGATGATGAAAACAGCCAGCAAAAGCAGCAGGCTGACAACACGTTTCATAGCCCCGCTCCTTCCAGGCCAAAGCGCTCCGCCTCATCCACGCCAAGCAGCTTGGCCACCCGTCCGTTTAAGGTGGTGTTTAAACGCTTGTTAAACTCCGCCGCCGCTTCGTTGTACTGCCTGGCGTCCGCCCACTGGGCACTTTGCTCAAAGCCCCGGGGCAAAAGCCCCGTCACGTAGCGGTAGTCGCGGTCATCCTGAATGACGCTGGCTACCGACTGCAGGTGGTCCAGCAGCGCCTTGCTGTCTTTGGAAAGCTGCTCGTTGGCCTGCGCGATTTCATGCAAGGTGTCCGCTTCCTCCAGCACGTCCATGTCCTTGATGACAGCGCGCAACAGCGGATCATCCGGCTTCAGGTGCCGCCTGGCGACTGTCAGCAGGTTGTGGCCCATCTCAATCCGGGACACCAGCACATCGCCCAGGGAACCCAAGGCCAACTCCACCTGCATGCGCTCATCCAGGTATACACGGTAAGAGCCAATCGCGAACGCGCCCACCATTAAGATGAGCATCACAATAAAGGCCAAAACAGCTTTGGTTTTCATGCGGTTTTCCCCGGTTATCCGTTCAGCAGGCGGTTTTTGAGCTCATCCTCCATGCGGCGGAGGGTCTTCTCGGCCTCGGCGCGCTTCTGGCGGCCTTCGGTTTGGATGCGGACCACTTCGTTCATGGTGTCGATGAGGGATTTGTTGGTCTGTACCAGGGTTTCGATGTCGATAATGCCGCGCTCGGCCTCCGTCGCCGTTTCGATGGTGCCCTGCTTGAGCGTCTCGGCGTTTTTCTTGAGCAGCTCGTTGGTCATGTCGGTCACAGCGCGCTGTGCCTGCATGGCCTGGCGGGAATGCTCCATACCAACTGCCAGCACCATCTGGTTTTTCCACAGCGGCAGGGTGTTGACCAGGGTGGACTGGATGCGCTCAATGAGCAGGGAGTTGTTGTTTTGAAGCAGGCGGATCTGCGGCGCCATCTGCAGGCTGATCTGGCGGGTGAGCTTTAGATCATGCAGCTTTTTCTCAAACCGGTCGGCTGCCTGCTCCAGGTCGCTCGCCTTCTGGGCATCCAGGGTATCCCCGCTTTTTGCAGCGATGTCCTTGAGCTTCACGATGTCGTTCTCCCGCACTTCCTTCAGGCGCTTTTCACCGGCGATGATGTACATGGTGAGCTCGCGGAAGTATTCCAGGTTCATGTCATACAGGTGGTTGAACATGGACACGTCCTTAAGCAGCTGGACCTGATGGTTTTCCAGCGTCCCGGCGATGCCCTCGACATTGCCGGCCACATCATCAAAGCGGGCCTGCACCTGCGCCAAATGCTTCCTGCCGCTGGAAAACAGGGCGCGCAGGCCTTTGGGCTTTTCGGCGGAGTGCTCGAAGGATTTGAGCTCGCCAATCAGCTTGGACAGGCTGTCGCCCACATCCCCCGCGTCAATATTGCGCACTTCGGACAGAATGGTGTCCGCAAAGGTGGACACCTTCTTTTGCGCGTCCGCGCCGTAGAGCATCACGTGCTGGGGGTTTGACAAATCAATGCGGGCAGAAAACTCGTCCACCGCCTTGCGCTCCTGCGGGGAGAGCTTGCTGTCCAGATCGCTTGCCAGTTTGGCCTGCACATCGGGTGTGGTGGGCGCTTGCTGCTCGGCCTGCTCAAACTTGTCCAGCACTGCCGCGACCTTGAGCTTGTCCGCCGCCTCACTGGAAAGCGTGAGGGTAGGGATGGATTCTTCCGCCAGCGCCTGCTTGGTTTCTTCCACCGCGGCGTCCAGCTGATCCATCGCGTCCTGTGCCTGTTTGTTGGTGTCCGCATGGTCCGTCATTTGATTTCCTCCTTCATTTGCGCTTGCGCGCCTGCCTGCGCGCCGCTGCTTGATTGTCCAGAGATGGTAAATTCATTGCCCAGCAGGCTGTCCTGCTTGAGCATGGTTTCCAATACGTCAATATCCGTGGTGATATCCAGCATGTCGTTGCGATGCAGGGTTTCCAGCTGTTTTTCAAACGCGCCGATGACCACCTGCATGGCCGACTCGATGCGCTCCTTGGTGGCCTGGGCCTCCCGCCCCTGCACCCCGCGGTCCGTCAACTTGCGGTAGCCCGCCAGCATCTTGAGGGTGGTGGGCAAATAATAATCCATGAAGCGCCGGATCTGCGGCGCCTTGGCCGGCTGTTCAATCACTGTCATGAAGATACGCCCCGCGATCTGCTCCATCTGCACAATCTGCGCGGACAGCTGCGGGTCGGGGATCAGTTCATCCTCCCGACGGATCTGCGCCAGCATGTCGTTACCCCTGGCGATCAGCTTGTCCACCGCCTCGTTGCCGGTGAGCGGCGTGTCCTCCATGGACGGCGCAGTTTGCGAGGTATCCAGACCAGAGAACATGATATAGGCCACCCTGCCCAAAAGCAGGGCCAAGCCGCCCGCGATGGCGAAATGGCCAACGCGGTACAGGGGAAACAACAGGGAATACAAAAGCGCGCTGCCACCCGCTGTTAAAAAGGCTGCCGCCCACCCTTTGCCAGGGGAAGTGGACTGCTTGATTTTTTTTGCCATGCGTCCTCCAGTCAGACAGAAAAGCACGTGAAAACGGCGGTTTCGCCAGTGCAAGTATAACATACCCGTTTTGGTTTCATCAAATGAAAACTTGATGAGAAAAACTTGTAAATAAGCGGGGTTTTCTACCTGAAATGACACCCCGCGCCCCAGGGCAAGCCCAAGTCGCGCGCGTTCATGAAAGATTTGCTTTTTGACCATGATTTGGCCTTTTCTTATGGTATTTCTATGGTATAATCGTTGCGGATTGAATAAATAAGTCGAGGTATTTGCATGATCGTCATTGGACTGAGCACCAATAAGGATACCAAAACCCAGGCAGACACCATGCCCAAGGACTATGTGAAGGCCGTGCTGCGCGCCGGCGCCCTGCCCGTTATCCTGCCCATGATCCCTGAAGATGACCCCAATTATGATGAGTTCATGGACAAGATCATCAACATGGTGGACGGCATTGTTTTTACCGGCGGGCCGGATCTGGAGCCCACCTTCTATAAAGAAGCCCGGCTGCCCGGCTGCCAGGAAGCGCTGGCCGACCGGGACAAGGCCGACTTGGCGCTGATCTCCCGCGCGCTTTCGGTGCGCAAACCTTTTTTGGGCATCTGCCGCGGGATGCAGGTGTGCAACGTGGTGATGGGCGGCAACCTGTACCAGGACCTGCCCACCCAACTGCCCAAGGTAAACAACCATAATTTGCCGGACATCCTGGAAGCCCATCAGGTGTCCATCACCGAGCAGTCCTTGCTGCACCGGGTCACAGGTGCTACACAAATGCCTGTGACCAGCCGGCATCACCAGGCGGTCAAGCAGCTGGGCCATGGCCTGAAAGCCACGGCTGTGAGCGAAGAAGGCATCATTGAAGCCATTGAGTTTGAGGATAGCCGCCCCGCCCTGTGCGTGCAGTGGCATCCGGAAAACCTGGCCGGGACGGACAAGCGGCATCAGGCCCTGTTTGACTGGCTGGTGCAGGCGGCCAAAGACCGAAAATGAAGATTGCCCTCATCGCGGATTTGCACGGCAACCTGCCGGCCGTGATGGCGCTGCAAGCGCATCTAAAAAGCGTACAGCCCGATTTGATCTGGTGCCTGGGCGACGTAGTGGGCAAGGGGCCCAGTTCCCGGGAGTGCTATGACTGGGTGATGCAGCACTGCGATTTGCTGCTGGGCGGCAACTGGGATATCGGGGTGGGCGAGCGCAACTACCAGCGCGACGCCTACTACCACAAACAGCTGGGTGAGCAGCGTTTAAAGGCGCTGGCCAGCCTGCCGCTTGAAAAAAACATCGTGCTCTCCGGGCGAAACATTCGTTTAATCCACGGGCGGCCCGTGATGGAGCGGCTGCACCGCACGCACGACCCCAAGGAGAGCCTGATTCCCTTCCTGCCCCCAGGCGTTGATATGCTGATCTACGCGGACTCGCACCGCCAGGGCATCCGCACGCTGCACGGGCAGATTGTCAACATTGGCTCCGTCGGCAACGCGCTGGGCATCCCCATGGTGCAGTACGCCATTTTGGAAGGGGAAGAAGGCACACAGCCCGCTCCGCTTGAAGTGCGCATGATTACCCTGCCCTATGACAACGAGGCGGCGGCCGAGGACGCGCGCCAGGCTGTCGGCCTACCGGACGCGGAAGCCTATATCAACGAGGTGAAGACCGGGGTATACTCCGGTAACCTGCGCGTCAAATCCAAAAAACGCATGGAAACATAAAGGAGGACATCATGTCAAACATCCCTACCGCTCATATTTCTTCCGCCAAGGGTGATTTCGCGAGGACCGTGCTGATGCCGGGCGACCCCCTGCGCAGCAAATTCATCGCCGAGAACTTCCTGAAAAACGCGCGCCTGGTCAACAATGTGCGCGGCATTCAGGGTTATACCGGCGAGTACAAGGGCAAGCCGGTCTCCGTGATGGCCTCCGGCATGGGCATGCCCACGATGGGCATTTATTCCTATGAGTTGTTCAATTTTTATGAGGTGGAGCAGATTATCCGCGTCGGCAGCGCGGGCATGATCCGCCAGGACTTGAAGCTGCGGGATGTGGTGGCAGGGCTGTCCGCCTACTCCAACTCCAACTACGGCGCGCAGTTTGGCTTTAAGGGCAACCTGGCCCCCACGGCGGACTTTTGCCTGCTGATGCAGGCGCACGAGGCCGCGAAAAAGCTGGGCATCGACCTGAAAGCCGGCCCCATCTTCTCCTCTGATATTTTTTATGACGAATCCACCCCGCCAGCCAGTGAGGTGCTGGAGAACCTGGGCGTTTTGTGTGTGGAGATGGAGGCCTATGCCCTCTACCTAAACGCGGCGCGCGCAGGAAAAAAGGCGCTTGCGCTGCTGACCATCTCCGACAACCCCAAAACCGGTGAAGGGCTGCCCAGCATTGACCGGCAGGAGACCTTTACCCAGATGATGGAGATCGCGCTGGAGATTGCCTGATGCGCATTCTGGTCAGCGCCTGCCTGATGGGGCTGTGCACCCGCTATGACGGCGGGCATTGCGAAAACGAGGAATTGATTAGCCTGGGGACGCGGCACACCCTGATTCCCGTCTGCCCGGAGCAATTGGGTGGCTTGCCTACGCCGCGGGTGCCCTGTGAGCGTGTGGGTGACGCCATTTTAAGCAAAGACGGCACAGACCATACCGCCGCCTTTGAGCGGGGCGCCGCGGAGGCGTTCAAACTCTATAAAATCAGCGGCTGCGCTGCCGCTGTCTTAAAGGCGCGCAGCCCTTCCTGCGGCAAAGGACCCATTTATGACGGCAGTTTCACAGGTAAACTGACTGACAGGGCCGGGGTGTTCGCACAGAAACTGCTGGACGCGGGCATCCAGGTGTACGACGAGGGTGAAATCTCACAAATCAAATATTGATACGACCTGCAGAGTTTGCATCTTTATGCGCGTCCAGTTTACCTGGCCGCGTGTTTTTGAATCCGCGCGTCGATGCGCTGGCTGAAGTAAAACCCCGCCACCACAAAAAAGAGGGTGACCAGCGGCACCACCTGCAAGGATATCAGGCGCACCAGGATGCCGGTCAGCGGCGGAATCAGGGTGGAGCCGGTGTAGGCGGCAGCCATCTGCAGGCCGATCGCGGTCTGGCTGATGCGATGGCCAAAGCGCTGCGGGGTTAAGAACGTCATCGAAGGGAAGATGGGCGCGTTGCCCAGGCCCAGCAGCACATAAGCCGCCAGCGCGGCACCCCGGGGCAGGGGCAGCGCCAGGATGACCGCACCCATAAAGGCCAGCAAAAAGCCCAGGCGAATCATCCGCCGGCTGTCAATCCGCATCGCGACAAAGCCGGAGATCCCCCGACCCGCTGTGGTGCCAAAGAAATATAAAGAAGAGTAGAGCGCGGCGCTGGCCGCGTCAAAGCCCTTTTGTTTTTCCAGGAAGCTGGCCGCCCATACGCCCGCGGTGGCCTCAAACCCCACAAAGCAAACATAGGCCGCCAGCACGGACAAAAGGCCGGGCGTCCTGATGGCTTCCATGATGGAAACGCCCTGCGTTTGTTCCCCTACCCCTGTGTCCATGCCCTCCGCTTTGCGCCACCAGGGCAGGGAGAGGAAGAGCACCGCGCACAGAATGGCTTGCAGCAGCGCGGCTGTCCTGTAGCCAGCCGGCCAGGAGCCCGCGCCTTTGAGGTTGACGCCGATGATAACAGGGCCCAGCGTCGCGCCCACGCCCCACATAAAGTGGAGCCAGCTCATATGGTTGGCCTTGTAGTTGCGCGCGACAAAGCCGTTGAGGCCCGCGTCCACCGCGCCGCCGCCCGTGCCCAGCGCAAGCGTAATCACACAGGCCAAAAAATAGGTGTTGACATAGGAAAAGAGCAGCATCATCACAGCAGTCAACAGCACCGAGCCCACCATGACCTTGCCCGTGCCAAAGCGCGCAATCAATTTGCTGCTGAGCAAGCTGGAAATCACCGCGCCAATCGCGCTGAGGGCAGACACCAAACCCAGATCCGATACCGTCTTGCCCAATTGCGGCGCGACAGACGGCCAGGCAGCGCCCAGCATGGCATCGGGCAAACCCAGGCTGATAAACGACAGATAAATCAGCGGCAGCAAAATCGCGAACATAACAATACCCCCTTGGCTCGCCATATCCTATCTGAACGCTGGCGATGTGGCAAGGGGGTATGTGGGATTTAGGATATTTCTAAATCTTATTCTATCTGTCAGTGGGATGGCTTAACGGTACAGCTCCCTTGCCGTGTCTGCCTGCGCCTGCAAGTCAGCAGCGTAAGCCTGCCATTTCTCATCCTGCCAGTCTATTTTTTCGTTCAAAGGGTCATTGAAATCAAAGATGCCGTCAAAGCGCAGGTAGATCAGTACATGCCCCAGGTTTTGAAGTTTGTGAAACAGCTCCTGCTCCCCGGACACCTTCAAGCCCTGGCGGTTGGATAGGATAATCTCCTGTGTCAATTGCGTGCCTGGCTCCAGCAGCTGCATCCGCTCCTTGAACACCTGGCTTTTTGCGCTGTACAGCAGGTAACTGGCCGAGATGCTTCCCTGCCTGATTTTGATATGTACCTCCCCCACGCAGTAGGCATCCGCCGCGATTAGGGGCAGAATAATGGTTCTGTCCTGCGTCGTATCCAGCAAGGCTGCCCGGTACCCCTTGTCAGACACCTCCGGCACCAAGTCGTCCACCGGCGGGCCCATCACACAAAAGCTGACCGCAAAGGCTTCATCCCCCGGATAATAGGAGCGCATATCCAAAACGGTATCACAGTTTTTGCACGACCTGCTCTGCTCACCCGGGCGGTGGAGCGCGGCCTGGGTAATCACCTGCCAGGATGCGGCAACATGCGCTTTGAGCGGCAGCGTTTCCTCTTCAACATGCTGGCAGTACTTGCAGTTCCGCGCCCTTACGCCTGCTTGTAAACAGGTGGATTCGCTTCGGATTTCCCATTTGTCATAGGCATGGTACCTGGGCGCCAAAGGCCCGGTTTCCATTATGTCGCAATGCACACAAGTCCGGTGTCGCGTGCCGTATACGGTGCAGTCCGCGCGGTCCTCGTTTTCCCAGAGGCCATACTGATGCCTGGCGAGCGGCAGGTTTTCCTGCTGCGCAGCGCCGCAAATGCCGCATACACGCTCACGCTGTCCCTGCATAGTGCAGGTGGACGCGCTCACTGTGTTCCAGTCAGCGAAGGCGTGGTCTGAAATCGGCAGCTCCGCTGTTTCTGCCAGCGAGCAGGACGCGCACACCCGTTGCTGGATTCCCGCTTGCATACAGGTGGCCTGCGATATTGTTGTCCACGCGCCAAAGCGATGGGCTGCTTTTTGTACTTCTTCCGTCTCTTTCACGATACAGTATTTGCATTGCCGTGTTTTAATGCCAGCTGTTTCACAGGTGGATTCCTGTGTCGTTTGCCATGCCTCATACATGTGGGTTCGGGCGTCCAACACGCCTGTCTCGCGATGGCCACAGATGTTGCAGTCATGATACCTTGTGCCGGGAACCGAGCAATCTGCCCGTTCATGGTTGACCCAGGCAGCGTACTGATGTGCTTTGAGGGGCAGCTTGTCTGTCTCTGTCACGGCGCAGTATTTGCATTTCCGGGTTTTAAAGCCGGCTGTTTCACAGGTGGATTCCTGTGTCGTTTGCCATGCCTCATACATGTGGGTACGGTCGTCCAATACGCCAGTCTCGCGATGGCTGCAAATCTTGCAGTCATGATACCGAGTGCCGGGAACCGAGCAGTCCGCCCGTTCATGGTTGACCCAGGCAGCGTACTGATGTGCTTTGAGCGGCAGCGTCTCCGTCTCTGACACGTTGCAGTTTTTACACCGGCGAATGCGCGTGCCTTGAACTGTACAGGTAGACTCTGTCTGTGTTTCCCAGGCGGAAAACGCATGATTTGCCGCATCCAGCACGCCGTTTTCACGGTGATTGCAGGCTGTGCACGCTCGGTATTTTGAGCCTGGTATCGCGCAGTCAGCCCTTTTCTCATTGATCCATGTGCCATACAGATGGGATCGAAGCGGCAATGCTTCCGTTTCTGTCACAGTGCAATACTTGCACGCGCGCTCCCGCAGCCCATTTTCTGTGCAGGTGGAAGCCGCCTTTTCCACCCAGGCATCAAAGCGATGCGCCCGGGGAACCTCCTTCCTGCTCTCTTCAAACTGGCAGTGCTGGCAGGTTCTGATTGACTTCCCCTCCGAAGCACAGTTTTGTGTGGGGGCTGCTGACCAGCTGCCAAATTGATGAGGGGCCATCGCAAGGGGCCGCCCCTCTACCCTGCCGCACCAGGTGCAGGAGGATTCCTCCCGGCCTTCTTCCGTGCAGGTCGCCCCCTTCACAGCTGTCCAGTTCAAATATTGATGCGGCATTTGAGGGCTTGTCCGTTCCTGATAGTAGTCACAGTGCTTGCAGTTTAAACGTTCCGAACCATCCTGTGTGCAACTGGGCGGGGCGTGCAATACCCAGCTGTCCAGGTCGTGCCCTGATGCGGCGATGTCCTCCCTCATCTCATGACCGCACTGGCTGCATGTGCGCAAAACAAAACCAGGAGCGGTGCAAGTAGGCTCCTGGCGCGTTGTAACGTATTGATGGGTGTGGGCGGATAGGGTCTTAATCTCCGTGACAGCGCAGCGTTCACATTGCCGCTCACTGCGCCCATCCTGTGTACAGGTGGCGGGCGTCACGCAGGTCCAGCCCAAAAACTTGTGGGATGTGAGCGCGGTTTTCTCGACCAACGGGCAGCGCGCACAGGCCTTTTCAAAATAACTGTCCTTCAGGCAGTCTTCCCCTATCCTGCATTCCTCCGCACACCACGCGTGCCCCTTTTGCGCAAGGGGCATCACGAGGACATCGCCGCACGTCCCGCAGGTGCTGTGCGCTTCGCCGGGTTCGGTGCAGGTCGGCTCTGTGTTTACAACGGCTACGCTGTACTGATGACCCAGCATCTCTGTTTCACGGGACTGGGACAGCCCGCACACACCGCAGGTTTTGCTCATGATACCAGGTGTTATGCACGTGGCGGGTGTAGTATACTCCTCATCACCAAAAACATGCTGCCCTACGGATTTGAAGGCTGTTTTTCGCGCATCACAATGAAGGCACTGGCTGTAAATCTCCCCTTCCTCGTGGCAGGGAAGGGTGGTCCATGCGTCATATTCATGCTCTTTCATGGGCAATTCAAACTGCAGCGTTTCCGTGCAATTCCGGCATGTTGATTCAGTGAGCCCGGATAGAGAACAGGTGGGTTGCCTTATCACAACAGGCAGATTCAAGTCGTGAGGCAATTTATCAATATATGTAATTTTGAGGTATCCGCATCGATTATCACAAGTAGTATAGATTTCGCCATATTCAGAGCATGTGGGGTGCTTCATAACTGTGTCTCTGACCCGTAAATGACTGCATGGATACGATGTAATCCCCATGTCGGCAATCACTGAACTGGCAACTATACAGATTGCTAAAAATACCGTCACAAAAAACACCAGAGACCGTTTTCTCTTTTCCATTGTTCAATTCTCTTTCTTTAAATTTTCCTTGGTTCTATAAGGTAGTATAGGATTTTAATACGCCCTGTCAATCGTTTTTCACACATTTTACAGGATATTTTTTCATGCATATTCATCTGTGCAAATAAGTTTGTAAAACGATAAGCAGAATAACTGCGAACAATTCGAATTGGCAGATTTTTTATTTACTCCTTTCCTGTTACGCTTGGCCTTTCAATTCGGGGACGTTTGCACACCTCGCTCTTCTGTAGTCCAATCTTGACATGCTTATAAGCTCCCGTTAGTATTCAAGTTGCTTATGCAAAATGACACCAGCCCTTAGTCGACTAATCAAATCATGAAATTGTGATGACATTATGAGAAACAACCGCGTATTGCGTTTAACCCTGTCCGCCCTGTTTTTGGCGCTGGGCATCCTGCTGCCCTTTTTGACGGGCAACAACCGCCAATTGGGCAACATTATGAGCCTGATGCACATCCCGGTCTTGCTGTGCGGCTTTGTCTGCGGGTGGAAATTTGGCCTGGCCGTTGGCTTTGTCACGCCGCTTTTACGTTCCCTGATTGTTGGAATGCCGCCCATGCTGCCCATCGCCCTGGGAATGGCCTTTGAGCTGGCCGCCTACGGCGCCTTGGCGGGCCTGTTGTACAAAGAGCTGCCCAAAACAATCACCGGCTTGTACCTGGCCTTGATTTTGTCCATGCTGGGCGGCAGGTTGGTCTGGGGCTTGGCCAGCTACATCATCTACTCCTCCATGGGCAACCCCTTTACGCTGTCCATGTTCTGGGCCGCTGCCTTCGTGACGCCCATTCCGGGCATCCTGTTCCATATCGCCATCATCCCGCCGATTTTACTGGCGCTGAAAGAATACAAAATGTTCCCGTTGACGCAGCAGTAAAGCGCCGCAATTTCCACGCATTAACATTATGATAGATTAGACCATGAAGATGACGTTGTATCATGCATCCAAAAACCAAGGCCTGAGGATACTATTGCCCAGGGAATCCACCCACGGTGCTCCTTATGTGTATGCCACACAATCCCTGGCAATGGCTTTACTGTTTGGTGCCAAGAAGGATGATTTTGACTTCCTGATGGATGAAGAGAATGGGAGACCACGGTTGTATGAGTGCTACCCCGATGCTTTTGAGCAAGTTTATGCTCATGAGTTTTGCTCTGTTTATGAGGTAGATGGCAACCTTTTCGCCCGCCATGACGCCGTTTGGCACGCGGAGTACATTGCAGAGAGTCCTGTCCCGGTCCTAAAGGAAACCAAAGTTTTTGATTTGCACGGACAACTGATGGAGGAGATATCGCGCGGGCATCTGATTTTGCACAGATATCGTACCAATCCTGAGTATAAAAGGAAGATCGCCAACCACATCGTGGATCGGCTGATACGGTTTGAGGTGTTGGATGGGGAGATCCCGCAAAAATTGCTGGACAAGTTTCCGCTAATAATCCAGCAGTTGGAAGACATCTTGACCGGGCGAACTCTGTAATAATGACTTACCGCCAAAAGCGCTTCCATGGCTGGAAGAACTCAAAAAGCGCCTCCGATCTGGAAGCGCTTTTATGATACAGAACCGAGATTACTTGGCGGGCTCGACCGTCATGATGGGGTCCATGAAGGCCAGCATGTGCTCACGATGGGTTTTGTACTCTTCCTTGTTCTCCCAGAAGCGGACGTATTCGCTCTTGGGGGTGGGGAAGCGGTTGTAGGTGATGCGGTTGCGGATGAACATCAGCACGTTGGTATCCCCGCCAAAGTGGTTGAGGATGCTGATGGGCTGGTTGAAGGCATACATGCTGGGCTCGGTCATCTCCTCCGGCTCCACAATGTCCACATCGGCATAGGAGTTGTAGAAGGTGATGAACTCGCTGAGGGTTTCGGTCTTGAAGTCGCGCTTGTCACTGTGGAACATGTGGTAGCTGACAACCACCGTATCCTGGTTGACATCCACGTAGACCTCGCCCACCTCATAGATGTTGGAGGCCGCCAGGGTAAAGGTTTGCCGGCCCTGGATGGTCAGGTCAATGGGGGTAAACATGTACCATTTGTCTGTCAACTCCGGCGTCACGTCACGGAAATGCGGGCCGAAGGAAGAAACCGTGTTGCGCGGGTACAGGGTGTTGGTAAACTGGTCGTAGTGGTGGGTTTCCACCCCGCCTTCCTTGGTGATGGTCAGCTTTTGCGCGTAGTACAGGTACTTGGTGCTGCCCTTGCTGGGCGCGATCTTGTAGCTGTAGGTGTTCACTTCCCCGTTGCGCGTGAGGGGCTTGTAAACGCTGGCCAAAACCATCTGCGGGCCGTCCCCCTTCATGAGGGTATAGTTCATGGTCTCTACAACCTTTTTGTCCGCCTGGTCATACACGGTAATGACAATGTCCAGATCGGCATCGCTGATGTTTTCCACCGTGAACAGGTGCTCGCTGTAGTCGATTCCCTTGAAGCGGAACTCCTTGTTGACGACTTCCACCTTGATGGTGTTCTCGGCCATGGCGACACCGGGCAAGAGCGCTATCGCAAGCATCAAAACCAGTGTGAGGGATAAGAATCTTTTCATTCAACACATCTCCTTTTTCTAAAGCCCGTCCATCGGGCTCACACATATAACGGGACAGGGTTGTCGTTTCATGCATCCATTCTTTCTGACGGTTTTATTCTACCCCGCATTGTGCAATTCATACATTTTAAAGACCGCAGTTTGAGTTTACATTTCATTCATCAATTGGTAAAAAAAGTATCAAAATAGATGGGTATGCTAGATGTGCAGGATGACCTGTGAATGATATTACGTGATAGAAAGGACGCATTACGATGAACGCAAATAAAAGATTTTCAAGTTTGATTGCGGCTGTATTAGCCCTGAGCCTGCTGTTGGGCATCGGCATCACCGCGCACGCCAACGACGCCGTCGGCACCCTCTCCAAGGATGAGGTGGACAAGATTGTGGAAACCGCCACCAACAAGGCGGAGGTTACCAGCCCCTTTATTGAGATTTCCAAAAAAGCGCAGGAGAGCGTGGTGGGCGTCAACAACTACCAGATTGCCCGCCGCAGCCAGTTCAGCCAGGGGTTTGGCTATTTCTTCGACCAGACACCCGAGGAGTTTGAGCAGGAGCGCAGGACGGGCACCGGCTCTGGCACTGTGATTTCCCCCTATGGGCATGTGCTGACCAATTACCATGTCATCAGCAACGCCTCCCGTGTGACGGTCAACGTTGGTGACCGCGAACTGGAAGCCGCGGTGCTTGGCACAGACGCGGACCTGGACATCGCGGTCCTGCTGGTGCCGGGTCTGGACCTGCCGCACGTCACCCTGGGCGACAGCGATGAAATCCAGGTGGGCGAGTACGCCATTGTAATCGGCAACCCGCTGGGCACCCAGTTTGAGCGCAGCGTGTCTGTGGGCATTGTGTCCGCCGTTTCCCGCACCATGACCTCCAGGGGTCGTGACCGCTATGGCCTGCGGACTGAGATTGAAAACAACATGATCCAGGTGGACGCCGCCATCTCCTCCGGCAATTCCGGCGGCGGCATGTTCAACACCCTGGGCCAGCTGCAGGGCATTCCCACCCTCAAACTGGTTGACAACGCCAACCCCTTCTCACCCAGCAACTACTCCATTGACAACATCGGCATGTGCGTGCCCATCAACGCCGCCAAGCCCTTAATCCGCACCGTGCTTGAAAACTACAACGCGGAGGAAGCGGAAGCCCAGGCGCAGAAGGTGCGCGACCAGGAAGCCAAGCAGACAGCGGACGCGAACACCCCCAAGCCCAAGCTGGGCGTGCGCATTGGCAGCGTGGGCGCTTACCTGCCCGCCAGCCAGGGCATCGTGCCCCAGGGCGCTTTCGTGATCGAAGTGTTTGAGAACTCCGCAGCCCAAAAAGCCGGCATCCAGGTGGGTGATATCATCGTGGAAGCCGATGGCGACATCATCACCACCAACAGCCAGCTGATCGCGAAAATCAATGAAAAGAGCAACGGGGATGAACTGAAACTGAAGGTGTACCGGGTTACCGGTTTGCTGGACGCGCTGGAGGACAGCAGTAAGCTGCGCTCCCTGGGCAAGGGCGAGTACATCGACATCAAGGCCGTTTTGACAGTTGAAGAAGAAGCCAGCATGTAAGACAAGTCAAGACTTTTGGACAGGCGCACTGCCTGTCCTTTTTTGATTCTTTCCAAGCGCGGCAATCTTTGTTTGACCGGCTATGCCGGAGGGATTATACTGTTTGCATGTAAGTGTGAAGGATGCCATGATGAAACGATTGATTGCCAAGTTTAAGAAGGACCAGGCCCAACACCGCAAGCGCCGCGTACGTCTGGTGCTGTGCGCGTCAATCGCGCTCATGCTGGTTCTGCTGCTTGCGGGCTGCACCCCGCAAAAGAAAGACATCTCCCTGGCGCAGATCTATCAACAGATGGAAGAAACCGGCGTGTTGCCTGAAATGCTGCCCCTGGATGAAGAGGAAGGCTATAATTTAATCGGCCTTGAGTATGACCAGTACACCGAGCAGGTGGTGATGGTCTCCCAAAACAGCTTGCTGGCGGATGAGGTGATCCTGCTGCGCGCGAAGGACAAAGCCAGCGCGGACGCGACGTACAAGCTGCTGGAAGGCCGCATGGATGCGAAGGCGCGGGAGGCGCGGGATTATTCACCGGAGCAATACGCCATTATCAAAGACGGGATTTTGAAACAGGACGGCCAGACCTTGATCCTGCTGGTCTCCCCCCGGGTCAATGAATTAAACGACGTGTACAATCAACAAAAATAAACCAGTAGATTGATAAAAACACCGCCGCTGATGGGCAGAATGATGAAAATCATGAACGCATCAGCGGCTTTTTGATGCGGATGTGGTGAACGAAGAAAATTTACATCTTGACCCCTTGCATATTGGGAAGTTTTAGGGTATATTATGGGCAGGATTAGCACTCGTCACGGATGAGTGCTAACAACACCAAGACAACTGAGGAGGGTACCATGAACGTGAAACCTTTGGGTGACCGTGTGGTCATCAAAAATGTGGAAAGCGAAGAAACCACCAAGGGCGGCATTATCCTAACCGGCGCTGCCAAGGAAAAGCCCCAGATGGCGGAAGTGATCGCGGTTGGCCCCGGCGGCAACGTGGATGGCAAGGAGATCACCATGCATGTGAGCGTGGGCCAGAAGGTCATCTATTCCAAGTATGCCGGCACCGAGGTCAAGATCGGCGGCGAAGAGCTGATCATCGTGCGCCAGTCTGACATCCTGGCCGTTGTGGAATAAGTTAAGGAAGAAGGAGAATTAACATGGCTAAGCAATTGAAATTCGGCGACGACGCGCGCCGTGCCCTGGAAAGCGGGCTGAACACCCTGGCGGATACCGTCAAGATTACCCTGGGCCCCAAGGGCCGCAACGTGGTGCTGGACAAGAAGTACGGCGCCCCCACCATCACCAATGACGGCGTGACCATCGCCAAGGAAATCGAGCTGGAAGACGCCTTTGAGAACATGGGCGCGCAGCTGATCAAAGAAGTCGCCACCAAGACCAATGACGTCGCCGGTGACGGCACCACCACTGCTACCCTCCTGGCGCAGGCCATCGTGCGTGAAGGCCTGAAGAACCTGGCCGCCGGCGCTAACCCCATGGGCCTCAAGCGCGGCATTGAGCAGGCCACAGAAGCCGCTGTGGAAGCCTTGAAGGCCATGTCCCGTCCCATCAAGGGCAAGCAGGACATCGCGCAGGTCGCCTCCATCTCTGCTGGTGATGAGACCGTGGGCGAGCTGATCTCCGACGCCATGGAGATCGTGGGCAAGGACGGCGTCATCAGCGTGGAAGAGTCCAACACCCTCAAAACCGAATTGAACACCGTGGAAGGCATGCAGTTTGACCGCGGCTACGCCTCCGCTTACATGGTGACCGACGCGGACAAAATGGAAGCCGTTTTGGAAGACGCGCTCATCCTGATCACCGACAAGAAGATCAGCAACATTCAGGAAATCCTGCCCGTTCTGGAGCAGGTGGTGCAGGCTGGCAAAAAGCTGCTCATCATCGCCGAGGACGTGGAAGGCGAAGCCCTGGCCACCCTGGTGGTCAACAAGCTGCGCGGCACCTTCACCTGCGTTGCCGTCAAGGCCCCTGGCTTTGGCGACCGCCGCAAGGAAATGCTGCGTGACATCGCCATCCTAACCGGCGGCCAGGTCATCTCTGAGGAGCTGGGCCTGGAGTTGAAGGAGACCACCCTGGACATGCTGGGCAGCGCCCACATCGTCAAGGTGGACAAGGAAAACACCACCATCATCGACGGTGCCGGCAGCAAGGAAGACATCCAGGCCCGCATCGCCAACATCAAGACCCAGATTGAGGACACCACCAGCGATTACGACCGCGAGAAGCTGCAGGAGCGCCTGGCCAAACTGGCTGGCGGCGTGGCAGTGATCCAGGTTGGCGCCGCGACCGAGGTGGAAATGAAGGAGCGCAAGATGCGCATTGAGGATGCCTTGGCCGCCACCCGCGCAGCCGTTGAAGAAGGCATCGTCCCCGGCGGCGGCGTAAGCCTGCTGAACGTCCAGGACAAGGTGCGCGAGCTGCTGGAGCAGAAGGAAGGCGACGTACGCACTGGCGTGAACATCATCGTGCGCGCCATTGAGGAGCCCATCCGTCAGATCGCGGCCAATGGCGGCGTGGATGGTTCCATCATCATCGACACCATCAAGCGCAAGGGCGACGCAGGCTACGGCTATGACGTGAGCCGCGATGAGTTCGTGGACATGATTGACCGCGGCATCATCGACCCGACCAAGGTGTCCCGCAGCGCGCTGCAAAACGCGGCCAGCATCGCGGCCCTGGTGCTCACCACCGAGTCCCTCGTGACCGATATCCCCGCGCCCGAACCTGCCATGCCCGCAGCACCCGGCGGCGGCATGGGCGGCATGTATTGATTGATGGATACTGAACGCACTCGTTAGTTTCAGATTAGACTACCTGTCTAAATCCTTTGGGGGAGGCTACGGCCTCCTCCTTTTTGTTGTAGAATAACCGTCATTTTGTATGTAAAAAGTTTTGGCTGAAGAATGATGGAAAAAATGTATAAATTCCGAACATTTCGCTTGATTCTTGTGGTAATATCCGCTATAATCCACCATATATTGTGGGAAGAGGCGGTTGATGACCATGAATTCTTTGGCTGTATTCAGCTTTGTGGGTTGCGTTGGGTTAGCCATCGCAATTTATCTGGCCTGCGCCAAGGCCCACAGGGATGAAACGGCTCAGCTTGAGCGCCTGCGGGAAAGCGCCTTATACCAGGAATTATATATGAAAATGGCGGCGCTGCGCCACCTGGATATTGACACTGTGCGCATTGAGTGCAGCGGCATCACCATGACCACTGTCTGCCCCGCCCACCTGGTGCTCAACTTCAAGTTCAAGCAAAACGGCAACAGCCTGCGCAATGACGCCTTTACCCGGCTGTATACCGAACTGATCGCGGAGGACTTTCCCCTCTTTGCCCAAAAGCGCGCCTATACCCTGCACCGCTATACGGTGTACCGCCAAAACGGACGGAAGGAACAGGCCTACTCCTTCATCATGCAGCGCGGCTACAAGGACCTGCTGCTGGCAGAACGCTACGCGCTGGAGGTTCGGGCCTATTGATACCAGCCATATTACATTGCCAGGCGAACAGCCTGGTTTTTTTAATGAGCAGGCAGTTCGGGCAGTTTGGTTTCCAGCTGGTATTCCGCGTATTGCTTGAGGTGATCAATCGGATACGCATCCAGCACGCGCTGTGTCTTATCAATGCCCAAAACGAGCACCTCCCGCAGCCAGGCCAGCTGATTTGCCGACAGCCAGGATCTGCGCGGCGCCTGCGCGGCGCAGGACGCGCAGCAGACGCCGTCCTCCTGCGCCATTAAATAGCCGCCCTCATCCTCCCCCATGCGCTTCGCGCAGCGCACGCAGTGGTTCAAGCGGGGCTTAAAGCCTTGCAGGGTAATGAAGTGCAGCAAAAAAGCGCTGGTGACCGCGGCGATGTCGCCCTCCTCAAACGCCAGCCGGCGGAAGGAGCGCGCCAACAGGATGTATAAATGCCCCATGGGCTCCTCTGGCTGGATAGTTTTGAGGCAGGCGCTGGCCATCATGGCGGCGGCGGCCAGGCGCTCATAATCAAGCCGAAGGGGGTAGAAGCATTCGATGATATTGCAGGACTGCACATAATCCCGCCCCTTGCCGGAGAACACCACATACTCCCCCATAGTGAACAGCTCTGACGCGCTCATCAGAGGGCTTTTGGGCTTCCTGCAGGAGCGGCACAGCGCGTCCACCCTGCCGTGCTCCGGCGAAAACAGGGTGAGGATGCGGTCATTCTCGCGCCAGTCCACGCGCTGCAGTACGATGGCCTGGAAGGTGTTGTAGGGCAAACAAAACTCCTTGTGTATATTCGCTTTGAGGATAACAAGCAGCTGCCGTGATTGTCAACAGACGAAAAACGCCCGGCCAATGCCGGGCAATATATGTCCAGTTTTGCTTCATACCAGACGAAGGCGTTAATGCACAGATGGGCTGTGGATTTTTGATGGCTCCGCTAAGCCGAAGGAAGGAACCGGCCCGGAACTTAGTGCCCCGCCTTGTTTACAAGGCGGTAACGGGGTGGAGGGTACGGTGACGCCGCTGACTGAGTGAGGCAACGCGGAGACGCAAAAAGACCGGCACATCAAAGCATTAACAAGTGAGTCTGGTATTACCTAACGTCCCCCATGAAGAAGACGGCGACGGTGCCAGGACCAGCGTGGGCGCCGATGATGGGCCCCAGGGTGAAGAATTCGATGTCCTTGACCTTCAGGCCTTCCTTGATCAGCCCTGCCAGGTAGTCCGCGTCCTCGCGGCAATCCCCATGGCTGATGAAGACTGTCTGGCCTTCCTTGGGGTTGCTCAACTCAATCACCTTATCCGCCAGCATGCGCAGGGAGCGCTTGCGGCCGGTGGTTTTCTCCCGCGGGATGAGCTTGCCCTCATGGTTGACGTGCATGATGGGCTTGATGCGCATCATGCCGCCCAGCAAGGCGGATGTCCTGCTGACACGGCCGCCGCGGAAGAGGAAATCCAGGTCATCCACGGTGAACCAGGACAGGAAGCGCTGGCGGTTGTTGACCAGCCACTTCGCTGTTTCCTCCATGCTTTTGCCTTCATCACGCATCTTGAGCGCGTAGTGGATAAACAGCGCTTCGCCGGCGGAGGCCAGGAGGGAATCCACCACGGTGACCTTGGCTTTGGGGTTCTTTTCCAGCACCATGTCCTTGGCTGTCTGCGCGGACTGCACCGTGCCGGACAAGCCGCTGGACAGGCCGAGGTAGAGCACCTGATGGCCCTGGTTGGTCAATTCCTCAAAGCAGGTGAAGGCATCATCCACGGTAACCTGGGCGGTGGTTGCCATCTTGCCGGAGCGCAGGTCCTGATAAAACCGGGACAGCGTGGGCTCATCCTCCATGTTGTAGAGCTTCTCTGCCCCGTCCACCCGGTAGGGCATGGGCAGGATGCGCATATCCTTTTGCCGTTTAAAATAATCAAGTGAAATATCCGAACCAACGTCCGTTACAATCCAAAATGACATATTGTCTACCTCCTAAGTTGTGTTGCGCCTCCAAGCGAATTCATGGGTATTTTACCCAGATACCTGATTTTATACCCAGCGTTTGTTATTTTTCAAACAACCGCAGGACATCGTCCTGGCTGAGTTTCTGGGGCATGGCCTCCCCTGGCGTGATGAGGCGGTCAAACAGCCTGCGCTTGCGCCTGCCCATCTCCACCACCGCCTCCTCGATGGATTTGCGGGTGATGAGGTGCAGAATCTGCACGTTTTTCTCCTGGCCCAGCCGGTGCGCGCGGTCATTGGCCTGGTCCTCCGCGGTGGGGTTCCACCAGGGGTCATAGTGGATGACCATATCAGCCCCCGTGAGGTTGAGCCCTGTGCCGCCCGCCTTGAGGGAGATCAGGAACACAGGCACCTGGCCCTGGTTGAAGCGGTCGGCCAGCTGGATGCGCTCCTGCGCGCCAGTTTCCCCGTCCAGGTACAGGCTGGGGATGCCCGCCTCATCCAGCCGGGCGCGGATGATTTTCAACATGGAGGTAAACTGCGAGAA
This sequence comes from Clostridiales bacterium, assembly GCA_012837525.1. Taxonomy (GTDB): domain Bacteria; phylum Bacillota; class Clostridia; order Christensenellales; family Aristaeellaceae; genus UBA6115. The sequence continues at coordinate 32,211 of DUQZ01000003.1, forward strand.
CAGTAGCACCCGCCGGCCGCTTTTGAGCGCGTCTGGCAGCACCTCCATCAGCAGGTCCAGCTTGGCAGAGTCCCCGGTGTAATCCTCCATAGTCAACAGGGGGTGGCAGCAGATCTGCCGCATGAGCGTGATGGCGGACAGCACCTCAATCCGGCTGCCGTCCAGGCCCTTTTTCTCCATCAGCTCATTGACCCACCTGCGGCTTTTGAGCAGGGCAGCCTGGTAGACCCTGCGCTGCTCCGTGCCCATTTCGCAGTACATGGTGGTGCTATACTTCTCGGGCAGCTCCGCCATGACGTCTGATTTGAGCCTGCGCATGAGGAAGGGACGGATGCGCAGGCGCAATTCCTCCGCGTGCCGGCCATCCTCATAGCGCCGGATGAACTCCCTTGCTGAGAACAAATAGCCCGGCAGCACAAAATCAAACAGGGACCACAGCTCTGTCACGTTGTTTTCCATGGGCGTGCCGGTGAGCGCCAGGCGGGTGTGCGCGTTGATGCGCTTGGCGGTGCGCGCCGTCTGGCTGGTGAAGTTTTTGATATTCTGCGCCTCATCCAGCACCGCGAAGCGGAAGCGCACGCCCTCATACAGCGCGATGTCCTGCCGCAGCAAGGGGTAGCTGGTGATGATGATGTCGTTGCCGTCGTCCTTCAGCGCTTCCTCCAGCTGCCGTTCACGGATGGGCTTGCTGCCGGAAATGACGGTTGCCCGCAAGCCGGGCGCGAAGCGCTCGATCTCTGACTGCCAGTTATATAAAAGGGTGGTCGGGGACACGATCAGGCTGGGCAGGCGCGCAGGCTCGCCGCGCGCGAAATACTCAATGGCGGCAATCATCTGTACTGTTTTGCCCAGGCCCATTTCATCGGCCAGGATGCCACCCAAGCCCAGGATGTTGAGCGCGCAAATCCAGCGGAAGCCGCGCAGCTGATACTCAAACAGGCCGTCTACCGGGCTTCTGATGCTGTCGGGGTCCAGTTCAACCGCGGCGCGGGTGCCCTCATCAAAGGTAACGGGCAGGTTGCTTTTTTCAATGAGCGCAGCCAGATAGTGCGCGCGCATAGCCGGCAGATCCCGCTCGTCCCGCTCCGGGGCCAGGCTTTCCAGATAGGCGTCCGCCAGCGCCTGCCACTCACGCGCGTCATCCAGGGTGATGAAGGCGCCGTTTTTGTAGCGGAAGTATTTTTTGCGCTTGCTGAGCGCCTGCAACAGGGGCAGCAGTTCGTCGGAGACCTGCCCGTCATCTGCCAATTCCAGGCTGATGCGGCCGGAGCGCATGCGCATATGCGCGCTGAGGGAAGGCGCGCGCGGGGTGAGCTGCCGGAAGGCCTGGCTTAAATAGACCTCACCCAGGCGGTGCAGGTCCGACACGCCCTTCATCAAAAACTCAAAAATTAAATCGGTGTTTTGTAAATCAGCGCGGCCGGTGCGCGCGCGGAAGCCGTACTGGGCCAGCAGGTCCATAATCTTGCGCTCGCCCGCGGCATCCCGCAGCAGGTAGGCCGGCAGGTTTTGCTCGTGCAGGAAGGGATCCGCCTCCAACTCCCCATAGGCGAACACCACACGGGCCGCGATGCCGCTGCCCTCCGAATCCAGGTAGATTCTGGCCTTGAGCGGGTATTTGAGCAGGCGGTCCTGCAGGTCCTCCTCCATCACCACCGCATGGGCGCGCTGCAAAAAGGGCAGCAATTCCGAAAATACGCGCGGCGTCTGGGAACGGGAGAAGGGAATGACAAACTCCTCGTTTTCCCCGGTATGTGGCAGGGCGCGCAGGAGCTGGGCGTCTGAGGGCGGCAGTTTGATTAACTGATTCTTCATGAGGATGAAGCTGCCGTCCTCCACCACCGGCTGCACCTGTGCCTGCCAGGAACCGCTTAAGACCACGCCCCGGATGTCATAGCCCAGGCGGAACAGCAGCGGCAGGGTATCCTCCGCGATGCCCTGGTGCTCGATCTCCTGTTTATCGGCAAGCGTTAAGACAAAATCCATGCCCTCCAGCGCCTGCAGGACCAGTTTGAGCATGCTGCCAGACAGCGGAATATCCCGCCTTGACAGGCCCACCAGGGGCTGGTTTGACTGCTCCAGCGTTTCCAGGTAGGCGAACAACAAATCGCACAAGGCCTGTGAGGCGCGGTCCAGGCGCATCCAGGCGGGCGAATAGGTGAAGTTTTTGCTGATGGGAAAGGGCTGACGCGCCCGGATGGCCTCAAAAAACGCGGGCACATCACGGATATAGCTTAACCTGCCCTCCCCTGCCTTCAGGCTGAGGGTGGTGCGGCCTTCCAGGATTTTGAGGAAGGGCTTGAGCGTGATGACGCCGCTTTCGGGCAGCACGTTCTGCGCGGCATCCAGCAAATCCTGGCAATCCACCTGAGCGTGTAGCTGTTCATCCATGAAACGCGCGGTCCCTCCTTATCGTTTATTAAAATTCTTAGGCAAATAACCAGAGGCTGAGGGCCATGATGCCCATGCCCAGTACCAGGCCGTACATGCTGTAGTGATGCTCGCCATACAACCGCGCGCTGGGCAGCAATTCATCCAGGGAAATGAAGATCATGATGCCTGCCGTCCCCGCGAACAATACCCCCTGCAGCACCACCGTCATGAAGGGCCGCAGGATCAAAAACGCGATCAGCGCGCCTAAGGGCTCTGACAAGCCAGCCAGGATGGAATAGCGCATGGCAATCCGTCTGCTGCCGGTGGCATAGAAGATGGGCATGGAAATGGAGATGCCCTCGGGGATGTTGTGGATAGCGATCGCCGCCACAATGGGGATGGCCAGCTTCAAGGACTGGGTGGCCGATACAAAGGCGGCCATGCCCTCGGGGAAATTATGAATCGCGATCGCCATGGCGGTGAGGATGCCCGTGCGCTTTAAGCGGCTGTCGCGCAGCGTGGGCTTGGTAGGCACGGGGCAGACCATCTCATGCGGGTTTTCCTCACAAGGGATGAGTTTATCGATGATGGCGATCAAAAGGATGCCGCCAAAAAAGGCGATCAGGGAATACAACAAGCCGGACTTGTCGCCGTGCACCTGCGCAATCATCTGCCGGGATTCGGGCAGCATCTCCACCAGGGAGACATAAATCATCACGCCGGCGGATAAGCCCAGGCTGACCGCCAGCACGCGCCGGTCAATGGTCTTGGCGAAAAAGACAAAGGCGCCGCCAATGCCGGTTGACATGCCCGCCAGCAGGGTGAACAAAAAGGCTTCCAACACATTGTTCATCGTTGTGTCCACAGCATTACTCCCAAAACATCAGGATAAACCTTGTACAAGGCCCGGCAGCGCTTCCTCAAAGGCCAGGCCAAAGCGTGAATCGGCCGCGTAGCGCGCGGTATTGGCGAGCGCGGCCTGCAAAAAATCAAGCGCGATCCCACAGGCTTCCGCCAGCGGTTTGCCCTTTTGCAAGGCCGCGATAACGCTGGCCGCCAGCAAATCACCCGTGCCGGGGTAGGCGCCTGGATGGCGCTTGCGGAAGATCTGGCAGGGCGCGGCATCATTGGATACTGCCATCACGCCCAGCTCTTCCCCCCGTGCGACCCCGGTCAACACGACCTGCTTGGCGCTCAAGGCGCGCAAGCTGTCTGCATCCGGCACCGCTGGCTCAACACCTTCTGTGAGCGGCAAGCCCAGCAGCAGCGCGGCCTCCGTCCGGTTGGGGAAGATGACATCAGCCTTCTTGCACAGCCGCGCGAAGGCCTGAACCAGGTCCTCCCCGCAAAAGGCGTATCTGCGGCCATGATCCCCCATGACAGGGTCAATATATAGTGTACCACCCTCCCGCAAGAGGGTGGGCAAGGCGTTTTCAATCATCTGCAGCTGCCGCGCGTTGGCCACATAGGACAGGTAGATCGCGCTGAAGGTGAGGCCCAGCCGCTGCCAGTGCGCGATGGCGCCTTCCATGTCCTGTGTCATGTCCAGGCGGTGCACCGCGCCAAAGCCGCCTGTGTGTGTGCTGAAATAGGCTGTGGGCAAGAGGGAAACGCTGGCACCGGACAGCGTCAGCACAGGCAATACAACCAGCGCGGAGCAACGCCCCACGCTGGCAATATCTGTGATCACAAGCAGGCTGTCTTGTGGTGTCCTCGTCTCGTCCAAGAGGAATCAGGCGGTGCGCTCGTTGCCGATGAAACTGATGTTGAGCGTACCGGGGCCGGCATGGGCGCCGATGACTGGCCCGATCATCTGGATGCGGATCTCGCCCAGGTCGCTTAGGCGGTTTTTAAGCTGGGTTTTGAGCATCTCCGCCTCTTCCTGCGCGTCCCCGTGCATGATAATGACGGATTTGCCCTTGCTTTCGCCGATGTTTTCCACCGTCTTGTCCACCAGCATCTTCATGGCCTTCTTGCGGCCCTGCACCTTGGCCTGAGCCTCCAGCTTGCCGGCCCTTGAGATGGTGAGGATGGGCTTGATGTCCAGCATCGTGCCCATGATGGCGCTGGTGGCGGAGATACGGCCGCCGCGGCGCAGGTAGGCCAAATCCCCCACGGTAAACCAGGCCTGGGCCTTTAAGCGGTTGTCCATCACCCATTGGGCGACGGTGTCGATGTCCGCGCCCTGCTCATACAGCGCGTGCGCGCCCAAAATCAGCAGGGACTGGGGGGCGGAGATGGACAGGGTATCCACCACGATGAAGCGGCGCTCTGGATATTTCTCCAGCAGCTCCTTTTGCGCCTCCAGGATGTTTAGGTAGGTGGCGGAAATCTGGGAGGAGAAGGCCAGGAACAGCAAGTCCTTCTCTTTGAGGATGGGCTCAAAATAATCCAGGTAGACCGCGGTGGGCAAAAGCGAGGTGAAGGGCTTGGCGCCCGCGCGCATGCGGTCAAACAGCACCTTCTCCGCGCCAGAAGCGCCGTTGTCATCAAAATACTCGACATCATCCAGGTTGTAGGGCATCCTGACGATGGGAATGTTCTTTTCCTTGGCGATCTCAAAATGCAGGTCGCTGTCGCTGTCACTCATGAGGATATAATTCTTGGACATATGGCCCTCCTGTCTTTTCTCAGGTGTGTTAAACAGTCTGATAATAAACGTTTCCCAACAAAAATGCAAGTTTTGACGGAAATCATCAAACGGTTTTTCTTATCTGTTTATACCCAAAAAAGAAGCCGCGCGATGGCGGCTTAATCAGTAATGCTTTTTATTGCTCAATACCACGTTTGACCAAAAACGTTGATGTAGAACTTGTCGACATAATCGTACAGGTAGGTATCCGGATTGGTCTGCATTTCCTTGGGCACAGCGGTGATGTTGCGCTCCTTGCGCTCGGCCAGGCTGTCGTAGATGTACTGATAGCGGCGGATGCGCGCGTTGAGGTTGCCCTCCACCGTGTCCAGGATGTACTTGCCCTCGCCCAGCGGCTGCACCGCGGTGACCAGGGCCACGTGCGTGTAGGGCGTGCTGCCCCTGCGGCCGTAGATGATGTAATAGCCGGGGCGCGGGATGTTGGACAGGCGGTTGCGGCTTTGGAAGCCTTCAAACAGCTTGGTCTGGGAGGCCTGGCGCACCGCGAACAGGGAGCCGTCGGGCAGGGGCGGCGCGGACTTGGCGCGGTACTCCCTGTCCATCTCAATCCCTACCTCGTCAAACTGAAAGCCCACAAAGGCGCCGCACCAGCCAAAGCCGTTTTTGGCGTGGGGGTTAAACCACTGGGTGTATTTGTTGTACTTGGGCAGCGCCTGGTTGTTGGCCTCCGCCCACTCGGCGATGGCGCGGTCGATAACCTGGGTAATCTGCTCCGGCACGGGTTTTTCCCCTACCTGCACCTCACAGCGGATGATGACCTCATCCTTCTTGTTGCGGCACAGAACCAGCGTATAGCCCTCTGCCATGGCGGTGATGACGCCGTCCTGGGTAACCGTCGCGATGTCCTCATGCTCGCTCTCCCAGGTGCCCTCAGCACCAAAAGGCTCGCTTGCCTCGCCTTCCTGCATGATGAGCAGGTGGAGCTGCGGCGGGCGCTTGCTGGCGGCAGAAGCAGGCAGCAGGGCCAGGACAAGCAGCAATACCAAAAAGGCTGTTGCCAAACGTTTCATGTGAATGTATCCCTCCGTTGTGCTCTTAGTTTGACAGAATTATTCCCGTCAAGAACACATGGTTAAGGTATCAGAAAAGGAGGCGGGCTGCAACTTGCGCAGCCCGCCTGACATGCATCCCTATCAATTGTTTGCTTGTTTACGTTTGTGGGTCTCTTTCGTTTTATCAGTTGCCGCTGGTAAGGAACACGCCGCAATACGGGCAATAGTTAAAATGGTTCCCCTCCGGCAACTGTTTGCCGCAGTTGGGGCAAAAGGCAAACCAGGGGCTTGGCGCAGGAATGCTTGGCATGCCCAGTCGCTGGCTGACCCAGTGATCATGCAGCGTCACCGCGTTAATCCAGGCCCGCCTCATGGACCGGTCGCTTGTGGCCGTGCGCGCGTCGTAAAACTCCACCTGCACAAAGCCGTTTTCCGCGTCGATGACCTTGACCGCGGTGCCGCTTGGCACATTGTATTTTGACATGGCATAGTCAACCCCCGGCCCCCAATAGGCCTTGGCGTCAGATTTTGTTGAGTCAATGCCAAGCAGCGTATCCTTGTATACCGTGTTGATGTCCACGTTCACCCGCTTTAAGCCGGTGTAGGCACGGTACCGGGTGCCCCTGACAAGGAAGTCGACTTGTACCCACCAGATGTCGTTGTGGTTGTCCCAGTCCGCGCTGATTACCTCCACCTGTGCCGTCTGCCAGTCCTTTTGGAAATAGGTGCCTGGCTCGTCATACTGGGTGCCCGGCCCCGTCCTTGTTGACAGACGCATCGTCAAACTTGCTGTAACAGCCCCTACGCTTGAGGTCATCAGCAGGCAGACGCACAGGAGCAGGGAGAACAATACGCCAGCCAACCGTCTGCTTTGACGCATTCAATCACCCACCCTTCTTGGTTTTTTAGTTGTGTCTTGAGTCGATTTGATTGTAACAGACAAATCAGGATGGCGTCAAGCAAGTGCGGCACCTGAAACAGATCCCACTTTTGATTTGGGGGCAGCACATCCGCTTTGGCCGGCGCGTATCTGATGAATGATCATAGGAAAACCCACAAAAAATCCTTCCTGACCTCGGTGTGACACGTGTTCCTGCCGGGTTTTGTACATCTTCAACAAATATCGGCTTGAATCATTGAAAAAGCGGGTAATTTTATGTATGATAATAGGTGGTGTGCGCCTCGGCAGGCGCCAACTGCCACAAGAGAAGAACCTAAGGAGGAAAACGAATGCCGAAATATGTATACCTGTTTACTGAGGGGAACGCTGCCATGCGCAACCTGCTGGGTGGCAAAGGTGCCAACCTGGCGGAGATGACCAACATCGGGCTGCCCGTCCCCCAGGGGTTTACGGTCACCACGGAAGCCTGCACCCGCTACTATGAGGACGGCAAGACCATCGCGCCGGAAATCGAACAGCAGATTTATGAGGCGATGGAGAAGGCTGAAAAAATCGCCGGCAAGAAATTTGGCGATATCAATGACCCCTTCCTGGTTTCCGTCCGTTCAGGCTCCCGTGCCTCCATGCCGGGCATGATGGACACCATCTTGAACCTGGGTCTGAATGACGTTGCGGTTGAAGGCCTGGCCAAATTGACCGGCAACGAGCGTTTCGCGTACGACTCCTACCGCCGTTTCATTCAGATGTTCTCTGACGTCGTGATGGAAGTGGAGCGCAGGCTGTTTGACGCGGAGCTGGACAAAATCAAGGAAGAAAAGGGCGTAACCGGGGATACCGACTTGGACGCCAATGACATGAAGGAAGTGGTGCGCCGCTTCAAGGCCATCTACCAGAAGGAAAAGGGCGAGGAATTCCCCCAGGATCCCAAGGTGCAGCTGATGGAGTCCATCAAGGCCGTGTTCCGCTCCTGGGACAACCCGCGCGCCAACTACTACCGCCGCATGAACGACATCCCCTATGACTGGGGCACCGCTGTCAACGTCCAGGCCATGGTGTTTGGCAACATGGGCGATGACTCCGGCACAGGCGTTGCCTTTACCCGCAACCCCTCCACCGGTGAAAACAAGCTGTACGGCGAATACCTGATGAACGCTCAGGGCGAGGACGTGGTCGCGGGCATCCGCACCCCCAACCCCATCATCACCATGCATGAGAGCATGCCCGAGGTGTATGACCAGTTCGTCAGCATCGCCGAAAAACTGGAAAAGCACTACCGCGACATGCAGGACATGGAGTTCACCATTGAGCGCGGCAAACTGTACATGCTGCAGACCAGAAACGGCAAGCGCACCGCTGCCGCCGCCCTGAAAATCGCGGTGGACCTGGTGAACGAAGGCTTGATCAGCGAAGAAGACGCCGTCTTGAAGGTGGATCCCCTCCAGCTGGATACCCTGCTGCATCCCAATTTTGACACCAAGGCTCTGGGCGAAGCCACCCCCGTGGCAACCGGCCTGCCCGCCTCCCCCGGCGCTGGCGCCGGCGAGGTGTATTTCACCGCGCATGAGGCTGCCCAGGCTGCCAAGGAAGGCAAGAGCGTCATCCTGGTGCGTGAGGAAACCACCCCAGAGGACATCGAGGGCATGGACCTGTCCAAGGCCATCCTGACCGCGCGCGGCGGCATGACCAGCCACGCGGCCGTTGTGGCCCGCGGCATGGGCCGTCCGGCTGTGGTTGGCTGCCATGACATCTTCATTGATGAGGCCGCCAAGAAGATGACCACCAACAAGGGTGAAGTCTTCCACGAAGGCGACACCATCAGCATTGACGGCACGACCGGCAAGGTCTACCGCGGGCTGATCCCCACCGTGGACGCCGCCGTGACCGGCGACTTCGCCACCCTGATGGACTGGGCCGACAAAGCCCGCCGCCTGAAGGTGCGAACCAACGCGGACACCCCGCGTGACACCAAGCAGGCGGTTGAGTTTGGCGCCGAAGGCATCGGCCTGTGCCGTACCGAGCACATGTTCTTTGAAGCCAGCCGCATTGCCCTGGTGCGCGAGATGATCCTGGCGGACACCGAGGAGCAGCGCCGCGAGGCCCTGCGCAAGATCCTGCCCATGCAGCAAAAGGACTTTGAGGAGATGTTCATCGCGCTGGAAGGCCGCCCGATGACCGTGCGCTACCTGGATCCGCCGCTGCATGAGTTCCTGCCCCAGAAGAACATGACCGAGGAAATCGATGCCCTGGCCAAGCAGCTGGGCACCTCCAAGGAAAAGATCATCGAGAAGATCGAAGCGCTGCACGAGTTTAACCCCATGATGGGCCACCGCGGCTGCCGTCTCTCCGTCACCTATCCTGAAATCGCCGAGATGCAGACCCGCGCTGTGCTGCAGGCCGCGCTGAAGGTGAAAAAGGACACCGGCATGAAGATCGTGCCCGAGATCATGATCCCCCTCATTGGCACCAAGAAGGAACTGGCCTATGTCAAGCAGGTGGTCATGGACACGGCGGAGAAGATCTTCAAGGAGCAGAACGACGAGATCGAGTTCATGGTCGGCACCATGATTGAAATCCCGCGCGCCTGCGTGACCGCGGACGAAGTCGCCGAAGAGGCCGAGTTCTTCAGCTTTGGCACCAATGACTTAACCCAGATGGGCTTTGGCTTTAGCCGCGATGACGCGACGAAGTTCCTGGATTCCTACTACGAGAAGAAGATCCTGGAGTCCGACCCCTTTGCCCGCCTGGATCAAAACGGCATCGGCAAGCTGGTTGAGACCGCCATCACCCTGGGCCGCAAAGGCCGCCCCGGCATCAAACTGGGCGTGTGCGGCGAACACGGCGGTGATCCCTCCTCCATCGAATTCTTCCACAAGGTGGGCTTGGACTACGTGAGCTGCTCCCCCTTCCGCGTGCCAATCGCGCGCCTGGCCGCAGCCCATGCCGCCATCAACGAGAAAAAGGCGTAAGTAACTACACCTAAGCATATCACAACGCCTCCCGGGATACCGGGAGGCGTTGTTCTGTATAGGCTGTGTGATTATTCTTCGTCGTCCAGATTGGTGCTGATATCATCGGTTGATTTGGCGAGGGTAGCCATTAAAGTATCCAGTTCTTTTTTTGACAGCTCCCGCCAGTGGCCGGGCTGCATCTTGCCCAGGCGGATGTTCATGATGCGCACACGGCGCAGATGCGTCACCTGGTAGCCCAGGTACTCACACATGCGGCGGATCTGCCGGTTTAAGCCCTGCACCAGGATCAGCCGGAAGGAATGCTGCCCTGTTTGGTGAATCACGCAGGGCAGGGTAATCTGCCCCAGGATGGGCACGCCCTCCGCCATCCGCTGCAAAAAGCGTGGGGTGATGGGCTTGTCCACGGTGACCAGGTATTCCTTCTCGTGCTGGCCGGTAGCGCGCAAAATACGGTTGACGATGTCCCCGTCGCTGGTGAGCAGGATCAGTCCCTCGCTGTCCTTGTCCAGCCGGCCGATGGGAAAGATGCGGCCGGGGTAGTTGATGTAATCCACAATATTCAGCGGCTCCCTGCGGTCGGTGGTGCAGACAATGCCGCGCGGCTTAAAGAGCGCCAGGTAGACCTTCTGCCCCGCGCCGTCCAGCAGCACCCCGTTGACCGTGACGCTGGCGCCATAGGGCACGCGCTCTGCCTTGTTGGCAACTCGGCTGTTGATGGTCACCTTGCCCGCTTCAAGCAGCCTGTCGGCCTCGCGCCTGGAGCAATAGCCGCTGTCTGAAATATACTTGTTGATGGACCGGTTGTCTTCCAAGCTGTTCTCCTGCCTATGTGATAAATCTATCATACGCCTTTTTGACGCATTTTTCATCTGTCAATTCATATAAAAATCAACCATCAGTTGAATGCTGCTTGCCAAATGGGTGCTGGTGTTTGCGGCATATCCTGCCTATAATCAAACTGTCCGGACAAATGAATGGATAAAGGATGAAAACGATGGACATTGGAAAGAAAATTAAACAGCTTCGGAATGAAAAAGGCCTTACCCAGGAAACTGTGGCAGCCGCGCTTTCGGTGAGCCCGCAGGCCGTCAGCAAATGGGAGAATGGCATCACCCTGCCGGACATTGTGTTGTTGCCCGCGTTGTCCACCTACTTCGGGGTCAGCCTGGATGAATTGTTTGACTTATCCGATGAAACAAGGCTGGAGCGGATCCAGAACATGCTGTGGGATGAGCGAATTCTGCCCCAAAACACGGTCCGGACGGAAACCGCTTTCTTATTGGAACACGCGAAAGCGCACCCGGAGGATCCAAAAGCCTACACCCTCTTAGCGCAGATGGAAAACCACCTGGCCAAAACCCATCATCAGCAGGCTGCCGATTATGCCAGGCAGGCAATCCTTCGCAATCCGGAAGAGAAAACGGCGCATTCAGAGTTGGTTGAAGCCGAGGGCGGCCGGCACGCGGACTGGTATTACGCGACGCATCATCACCTGATCAACTGGTATCAGGAATTTGTCAAGCAGCATCCCACCTACCGCAGCGGCTATATGTGGCTGATAGACCAGCTGATGGATGATTACCGGTTTGAGGAAGCCAGCTGCTACCTGGACCAGATGGCACAGATTGACACCACGTTCCGCACACCGCTGTACCGCGGGAAAATCGCCTGGATGGCGGGCAAACAAGAGGAAGCCTTTGTCATCTGGGACAGGATGTGCGAGGAATTTGGGCAGGATTGGCTTACCTGGCTTTGCATGGGTGATAATTTGGCGCGCGCAGGCCGCTTTGAGGAAGCAAAGCGCTATTACAAAAAGGCGCTTGAAATCCAGCCCGTGCCCAAATATGTTGATGCCCTGGAATCCATTGCCCAGATTTGTGAGCGGGAAGAAAAGAATGAAGAAGCGATCCAGGCGCTGGAGGAAGAGCTTGTCATTTTAAAGGAGCAATGGGACACCACCATCGGTGAGACGGCCGATAAAATCCACCGGGAAATTGCCAGGCTTAAAAAGCTGCTGTAATCCCTTCCGATCTGCCATGCTGCTTCGGTTTTTCACCCAGAAACGCTTATTTTTGACGATCGCGCGCGCAAAGCGTGGTATACTCAACATAACAAAGCGATCGGAGTGAGTGATATGGCAGACCGCACAAACGAAATCATCCGCCTGCAAAACCAGATTATTCTGGACATGACCCGGCGCAACCTGCTGAAGGTAGGCGATGACCTCTGGGGCCCAATCAGCGAGGACACGGTGGAGTTGACGCCCCCGCCTGGCTACCCGCCGGTACCCGACGCGCTGGGCGAGGGCGAAACGGAGCAGGAAAAGCAAACGGATGCCCAGGAAAAGCAGGAAGAAGCGCCTCAAAAGGAGGACATGGACACCCTGCTGGCGGAGCTGAACAGCTATATCGGCCTGGATGTGGTGAAGGCCGAGGTGGAAAGCCTGATCAACCTGGTGAAGGTAAACAAATTGCGCCGTGAGCACGAGCTGCCCACGGAGGAGCTGTCCCTGCACATGGTGTTCTCCGGCAACCCCGGCACCGGCAAGACGATGATCGCCCGGCTGATGAGCCGCATCTACCACAGCCTGGGCATCCTGTCCAAGGGCCATCTGGTGGAGGTGGACCGCTCCGGCCTGGTAGCGGGCTATGTAGGCCAGACCGCCATCAAGACCAAGGAAGTGATCGACAAGGCGCTGGGCGGCGTGCTGTTTATTGATGAGGCCTATGCCCTATCTACCCGCGGGCCGCAGGACTACGGCCAGGAGGCCATTGAAACCCTGCTGAAAAACATGGAGGACCACCGGGATGACCTGGTGGTGATTGTGGCCGGCTATGTGAACCTGATGAACGATTTTGTGCACAGCAACCCGGGGCTGCAAAGCCGCTTTAACCGCTTTTTGTACTTCCCGGATTACTCCGTGGAGGAGATGGCCGCCATCTTTGAGATGCGCTGCAAGAAGGCCGGTTATCAGCTGGATGAGAAGGCTGACGAGGTGCTGCGCCGCATCATCCGCGAGGAGAGCGAGGACAACATTGGCTTTGGCAACGCGCGCGGCGTGCGCAACCTGTTTGAGCAGGCCATCTCCCGCCAGGCCAACCGCCTGGCCAAAAAAGACGTGCTGACCCGTGATGAGCTGATGACCCTCACCGCGGAAGATTTGGAAGACGCGCAGGAGGAATTGGACGAGGAAACAGCGGCGGAATAAGCCGCTGAGATGATAGAACAAAGCTGCAGCAAGACAATGTTTGCTGCAGCTTTTTGGCTTTTTATCATGACAGCAGTTTGATAAACACCTCATCCTCATTTTGCGCGGTATAAGAGGAATCCCTGTGATATCCTTGATGCATGAAAAAATGAGGGGCCGTATCCGTTGTGAGCACCGCTTTATACACGTGATTGTCACTAAAATAGTTTTCAGCGGCTTGCATCAAGGCGGCGCCATGACCGCTGCGCCGCCAGGCCTTTGCGACCCAAAGTTCACGAACAAAACCGATTTTTTCCTCAAAGAACCAATTCTTCAATTGATCGATTCTGAATTGGATAAAGCCAATGGTGTCCCCTTCCGGAGATATTCTTACGATACCAATATTGCCTTGTTCCGTGTTCATTCCAAGAAACAAGCGATCCCAGTTTGCGACCTCAATGTCCAGTTCTGCAAAATACGCTTTAAACGCGTTTTGAAAAATATCGTTTGTAAAATCATGAATCAACAGATCCTTCATTGCCTGCTCCTTTTTGACGTTTGACTGGAAAATCCAATTGAAGGGTAGCGTTTATCATATTATATGTTTGTCCTGTTGCAGCGATGCTTATTTTACGGCTGGTTATATTTCCCGTCCTGGTTGGTGGGCGCATCAGTCGGCGCGTTTGTCGCCACTGGCGGGGTGAAGCGCTTGGCCTGGTCGCTGCGCAGCACAGCCAGGGTTTTTTCGCCCGCGATGCCATCGGCGTCCAGGCCGTTTTGCTGCTGGAACACCTTGACCGCGGCGGCGGTGCCCTCATAATACTTGCCGTCGATCTCCCCGGTATAATAGCCCAATTCCGTCAGGCGCTCCTGCAGCGCGATGACCTCCGGGCCCACGGAGCCGTAACGGTACATGGGCGCCAGCTCCCGAAAGGCCAGGGGTGGCGGCGCCTGGGTGGGCACGGGCGTGGTGGCCGCCAGCACCTCATAATCCCGGTTGACCTGGTTTGCGCGGATTAAAAAGAAGAGGCCAATGAGCAGTAAAATAACGACCAGCAGAACCTTCCATCCGCTGATTGACCGCCTGGCTTGCTGGTTGCTCATACACCCTCCTTGCTGTTTACACAGTATAAAACCCCTGTGAAATCCTGTCAAACGGCCTGCGTTTGATAAGCCGCGCGGGATTTTGTATAATCCTGTGGTAGAAACAGGAGGACGTATGAAGCATTTTATTGTGTTTGATTTGGATGGCACCCTGCTTAACACCCTGCCGGACATCGCCACGGCGATGAACCGCGTGCTGTTCCGCTTTGGCATGCCCCAGCACGCCATTGAAAGTTATAAGCAGTTTACCGGCAACGGGGCCAAGGTGCTGACCCAGCGCGCGCTGGCTGGCCAGGAGGAAATGGTGGACCACGTCTACCCCGCCTATTTGAACGAGTACGCGCGCAACAGCCGCGTGAAGACCGAGCCGTATGAGGGCATCGTGGATGCGCTGAAGGCGCTGCATGAAAAAGGCATTGCGCTGATTGTGTACAGCAACAAGGACAACCCGGAAGCGCAGGACGTCATCCGGCATTACTTCCCGGACATCCCCTTCGCGGCCGTGGTGGGCAGCCTGCCGGATGTGCCGCTGAAACCGGACCCCACCGCGCTGCGTGATTTGTTGTCGGAATTGGAATTGGACCCGGCTGATGGCCTGTACGTGGGCGATACCGTGATGGACATGCAATGCGCCAACGCCGTGGGCATCTATGCCGTTGGGGCGCTGTGGGGCTTTCAGAGCAAGGAGGAGCTGGAAGAAGCCAATCCGGCGGTGCTGATTGAAGCAGTGCCCGACTTGATGCGCGTTGTGAAGGAGCGGTTTGGCGTATAAACCGCGAAAAGCGAAAAGGATGGCAGCGAATGAGTGAAGCCATCCTTTTTTGATGGGTAAATGTGCTTACCTTTGAACCCGACCGGTGCCGCTGCCCTTCATCAGTGCCTCCACCTCGGGTACGGATACGCGGTTGAAATCCCCCGGGATGGTGTGCTTGAGACAGCTAGCCGCGACGGCGAACGCCAGCGCGTCCTGCCTGTCATCGTAGTGGTTTAAGCCATAGATCAGCCCGCCGCAGAAGCTGTCCCCGCCGCCAACGCGGTCCACGATGTCAGAAAGCTCATACGCGCGGCTGAGGTAAAACTGGTTGTCCTCATACAAACAGGCCTGCCAGATATTGCGATCAGCCGTGATGGACTGGCGCAGCGTGATGGCCACGCGCGTCAAATTGGGATAGCGCGCAATGACTGCCTGCGCGATGCGCGAATAGGCATCCACATCAATCTGCCCAGCCGCCACATCGTGCGCGCCGGCAGTGATGCCCAGGCTCTTTTGGCAGTCTTCCTCATTGGCGATTAAGGTATCCACATAGGGCACCAGCTCCCCCATCACCTCCTGCGCGGTTTTGCCGTACTGCCACAGGTTTTTGCGGTAGTTTAAATCACAGCTGACATGCAGCCCCATCCGCTTGGCGGTTTGCAGGGCTTCCCTGGTTAAATCTGCCGCAGACTGGCTGATGGCGGGCGTAATGCCGGTGATGTGCAGCCAGTCGGCATCCCCAAAGGCTGCCGCCCAATCGATGCTGCCGGGCGCAGCCTGCGCGATGGCGCTGTGCGCGCGGTCGTAGATGACCTTGCTGGGCCGCTGGTTGGAGCCGGTTTCCAGAAAATAAATGCCCATGCGCTCGCCAGCGCGCGCGATATGCCGGGTATCCACCCCCA
>DUQZ01000021.1 GCA_012837525.1 Clostridiales bacterium
GATGCCTGAATGCCCTTTTCCGCAATATCTATGATGGACAAGCCCTGCGCGATACCCACAGCAAGCCCTGCCGTCATCGCGTCACCGGCACCGGTTTTAGCGACGCCCGGGAACAATGTTGCGGCGAACTTACCTTGTTTGTGCGCATCCGCGTAATATAGGCCTTCTTTGCCAAGGGAGATAAACACCTGCTTTACCCCTTGATTCAATAAATGCGCAGCCGCGTCCGAAACATCCTGCTGCCCAGTCAAAGCTTGCGCTTCCAGCAGGTTGGGCTTGATGGCGCACAGCTTCTTGAGGATGGGCAGCAAGCGTGTGCTTTTCACAGCGCTGACTGGATCGGCAATCATAGGAATTATGAGCCTTTCCGCCAGATAAACAAGCGTTTCACCTGTCAGATTGGCATCCAGTACGCAGGCATCAAAGGTATTCAGATGTGGGATGTGTTCCGCCAGGGCATCCGGTTTCAACCATGCCATCGCGCGCATGTCGTTGATGGCGCAGACCACCTCGCCCTCATCATCGTGGATGGCCAGATATGTTGGGGTTGACTCGCTTGTTTGAACAGCATACCGCAAACCAATGCCCAGTTTACTGCAGGCGGTTCTTAGTTGGTTTGCCAGCGCATCATTGCCAAGCGGGCACAGCAATTCAACCCTGGCACCCAAAGTGCGAAGAAAAGCCGCGATATTGCGCGCGACACCTCCAGGGCGGTGTTGAATGGCGCCGGGCAGTGAATCCCCCGGTGTATACGGAACTGCGCTGGTCCCCAGGATATCCATATTCATCCCGCCAATCACCAGAATTTGTGGAGTGGATTTCCTCATATCAACCCTGCTCATCCATTTGATTGCCAATAAGCATACAATCGCCAAAGCTGAAAAAACGGTAGCGCTCTTTGACGGCTGTTTCATACGTATTAATTGCTTGCTCTCGCCCCATAAACGAGGATACCAGCATCAATAATGTACTTTGCGGCAGGTGAAAATTGGTCAGCAGCATGTCTACCGCACGGAAGGTGTAACCGGGCGTAATAAAGATATTCGTATTCCCGGTAGTTGGGCGAATCAAACCCTTCTCATCCGCGATGGTTTCAAGCGTCCTGACACAGGTCGTGCCAACGCAGACAACACGCCCGCCCTGCGCACGCGCCTGGTTGATGGTGTCAGCCGCCTGCTGATCTACCTGGTACCATTCCTCATGCATGATGTGTTTTTCGACCACTTCTTCTTTAACAGGCCGGAAGGTACCCAGGCCAACATGCAAAAGGATGGTGGCGATCTGAACACCCTTATCTTTAAGCTTTTGTAAAACGTCATCCGTAAAATGCAGCCCCGCGGTCGGCGCTGCCGCGCTGCCTTCTTCTTTTGCGTAGATGGTCTGGTATCTGTTTTTGTCCGCCAATTGCTCATGGATGTAGGGGGGAAGCGGCATCTGTCCCAGTTGGTCCAGAATTTCTTCAAATACACCCTCAAATGAAAACCGCACAATCCGCCCGCCAAACGCTGTATCAGAAAGGATGGTGCAGGTGAGCGCGCCATCACCAAATACAACCGCAGCGCCTTCCTTCAGCCGGCGGCCCGGTTTGATCAGCGCTTCCCAATCCCTTGCGTTGATGCGCTTCAACAACAAAACCTCACACGCGATGCCGCTGTCCTGTTTCACGCCCAACAAGCGGGCAGGGATGACACGGCTGCGGTTGAGCACAAGCACATCACTCGTGCGCAAAAAAGATGGCAAATCATAAAAAGCGCGGTGCTTAATCTGCCCGGTTTGTTTGTCATACACCAGCATCCGGCTGTGATCGCGCTTGGCAAGCGGTGTTTGCGCAATCAGCTCCTCAGGCAGGTGATAATGAAAATCACGCGTTCTCATCAAACAGTGACAGTTGAGGGTCTTCCTCATCCTTGTGCGGTATCATCGTTTTGCCCAGATGCTCATAGGCAGCCCGCGTTGCCACCCTGCCCCTTGGGGTGCGCTGGATGAAGCCCAGCTGCAACAAAAATGGCTCGTACACATCTTCAATCGTCAAGGCATCCTCACCCGTTGACGCAGCCAGGGTATCCAGCCCAACCGGGCCGCCAGCAAACTTGTCAATCATGGTTTCCAGCACATTGCGGTCCACCTTGTCAAGGCCCAGGGCATCAATCTCAAGCAGGTTCAAGCCTTCGTTCGCAACGGTTCGGGTGATTTTACCGTCCGCCTGCACCTGCGCATAGTCGCGCACGCGCTTGAGCATCCGGTTGGCGATGCGGGGAGTGCCACGGCTGCGGCGCGCGATTTCGATGATGCCCTCCTCATCAGCTGGCATACCAAGGATAGTAGAGGAGCGCTTGACAATCTGCGCCAATTCCTCGGGTGAGTACAACTCCAATCGGAATACCATCCCAAAGCGGTCACGCAAGGGGGCTGACAGCTGGCCTGCCCTTGTCGTCGCGCCAACCAGTGTAAAATGGGGCAGATCCAGGCGCATCGAGCGCGCGGTTGGCCCTTTGCCAATCATGATGTCCAGGGCGTAGTCCTCCATCGCGGGGTAAAGCACTTCCTCCACAGCACGGGAGAGGCGGTGAATTTCATCGATAAACAGGATGTCCCCGGCGTTGAGGTTTGTCAAAATGGCTGCCAAGTCACCTGGCCGATCAATCGCGGGGCCGGAAGTAATGCGAATATTCTGGCCCATTTCAGCCGCGACAATGCACGCCAGCGTGGTCTTGCCCAGGCCGGGCGGGCCATACAGCAGCATATGGTCCAACGCGTCCCTGCGTCCCAGCGCTGCTTTGATATAAATGCTTAAATTTTGCTTTACCGCGTCCTGGCCGATATATTCCCGCAAACTGCGCGGGCGCAGGGAAAGGTCGTGATCCGCGTCTTCATCACGGTAGCCGGTCATCATAAAGCGATCGTCCTGCATGCCTTATCCTTTCATCATGGAGCGCAGTGCCTGCCGCACCAGTTCGTCAGCGGGTAAATCGCCGCTGGTTTGGTGGACCTTGGATACCGCCAGCGCCGCCTCGCTTTGGCTGTAGCCCAGCGCTGCCAGCGCCTGAATGGCCTCACCAACTGACCCCATTTGCTGGCTGACTGTGCCTGTGGGCAATTGCGCCAGGTTGCTGCTGAAGTCCTCTTTGCTCATGCGGTCTTTCAATTCAAGGGAGATGCGCTGCGCTGTCTTTTTGCCAACGCCTGGCGCGCGGGAAAGCATCTGGATGTCTTCGGTTAAGATAGCCAGCGTCAAATCCTTCAGCGGCATGCTGTTGAGGATGTTCAGCGCGGTGCGCGGCCCGATGCCGGTGACAGTGGTCAGGTTTAAAAACAAGGAACGCTCCTCCCTGCTTTCAAACCCAAACAGCTCCATGGCGTCATCCCGCACGCATAGCCAGGTATAAACACGGACAAATTCATCCTTGGGCGGTGCCTTTGAGATGGCTGCCTGGGTGCACATCACCTGATAGCCCACGCCGTTCACGTTGAGCACCAGCTCATTCCCGCTTTTTTCCGCCACCAGGCCTTCTAAAAATGCGTACATCCAACTTCCTCTATTTCATCAAGTGTTCGCTGCGAAACCGGCCAGCGTTATAATGCGTTACTGCTGCGGCAACCGCGTCCGCTGCGTCATCTGGCTTGGGATGAATGGGCAGGTTGAGCAGCAGTTTGACCATCTGCTGAATCTGGTTTTTGCTGGCGCTGCCATAGCCAACCACCGCCTGCTTAATCTGCATGGGGGTGTACTCAAACAGAGCGTCTGTATAGCCCGCGCACCGGGCAATCGCGACGCCGCGCGCGGCGCCGACCGCGAACGCGGTGGTCACGTTTTTCGCGAAAAACAATTGCTCAAAGACGATTTCATCCGGTTGATAAAGTGATAACAGGGTACTGACCGCATTGTCAATTTCAACCAACCGCTGGGGGAAGGGGGTATCGGCCGCGGTTTCAATGACGCCGCAGGCGATGAATACCGCTTTGTTTGCCTGGCCTTCAATGACACCCCAACCCATAGTGGCAAGCCCCGGATCAATCCCTAAAATACGCAATAGGTCCTCCTTGTTCCAAATTGTATCTTATCCACTGGCCCTGATGCTGTCAATCATCAGAGAGCTTGCTGATGAAGGGTTTGGAGTTGTGCTGGCAAGGAGAATTTTATTTTTTACGTACTGTTTAGATTCTGTGTCAAAAGGTTTACCAAGTGTTTAGAGGATGCCCTTGATGGGTAGCAAACAATTTGATAAGATATGAACATTCATGACGAAGGAGGGCTGAATGAACAGGCGAATTCTAATCCTAACCCTTGTGTTGACACTGCTTTTGCCAATTGTTTTCACAGGTGCGGAAGATGCGCACCTTGTAATAAATGAATTTCCGGACCTGATCAGGCCGGGAAAAACAGAATTATTTCATTTCAAAACCGTGCATGAAGGCACAGGTACCGTGACCCTGCAGGATGCGAACGGCCAGGCGCTGTTTGTAATCCTGCAATCCATTCCGCTAAAGCAGGGCGAGAACCAGTTTATGTGGAATGGCATGGACAACGCCATGAAGCCAGTCAATGAGGGCATATATAACCTGGTGCTGACGGATGGTCATGATAGCATTTCTCACCCGCTGCACATCGGTAAGATGAGCCCGCAGGTGACCCAGCTGCAGCTGAAAGACAGCCAGATTACCCCCGGGGAAGCCTGGACGATGTCCGTCAATGTTAATATGCCGGGCGCGCTGGCAGTTGTTTTCCATGTCGCGCACGAGCACCACACCATCTATCATGAAGCCGTACCGGAAGGGCGCAGCGAGATAAACTGGGATGGCACACTGAATGACAAACCAGCGCCGGCCGGCAAACACACGCTTTCTGTTGTGTTCCTGGACGAGACAGGCTTTGCCGCAAACCAGCAGCATATCACGCTGGACGTGATGGAAAGCCAGCCGATACAAAGCTCGCCTGCGCCGGAAGCGACAGCGCCCGCTGCTGACGTGGCAGAGGAACCTTCCGCAAGCCCCGCAGCAACCCAAAGCGCCGGGAACCCCAAGAATGAGGGCTATCACTACTCAGTGCCCACAAAAGAAGTTGTGCCAGAGGAAGACTATGGCAAGGATTTTTGGCGCCTGCCGGTTGGTGATTACAACGAGGAAGCCATCTGGAAGGTCATGATGCAGCCCATCACCGTGCTGTGGGGACGGGACCAGCGCGACACCTACAAGCTGCGCGCGACACGGGATGACAGCAGCAAGCGTGAAAACATCGTGGGCGAGGTCGGGTATCAATCCCAGGGCGTTCATGTGATTGAGCAGTATGACGACGGTTGGTCGCTGGTTGAGGTGTACAACTCCTCCTATGGGCCCAACAACCGTACCCGCAGGGGATATGGTGATACGGATGACCTTATTCGCGGTTATATCAAAACCTCCGAACTCAAGGTGATTACCCCGCGAGATGACTACGGGCTGTTGATTGATAAACTCAAGCAGCGCATGTATGTTTTCCAGGATGGTAAAATCATCACCGAGCTGTTGATTTCTACGGGCGTGCCTACCTCAAAGCAGCCCTGGAACGAGACGCCGTCAGGAGAATTTTTGATGGTCAGCCGCACAGGCGACTTCAATGCCGGCAACCTGGTTTGCCGGATGGCCATGCGGATCAACGGCGGCGCGCTGATCCATGAGGTGCCTTATATCTTAAACGAGCGCACAGGCTACTGGGATTATTCCTCCCAGGAAGCGCAGCTTGGTAAAAAAGCAAGCCATGGCTGCATCCGCGTACAGCGGGTCAACAACAATGACGGCATCAACATGACCTGGCTGTGGAACAACATCAAGGTCAATACCAAGGTGCTGGTCTGGGACGATGACAACCGCTTTTATGAGTATCCGGACGCCAACTTGCCCTTGTTCTTCAATCCCCAGGGCGGCAAGTATTATCATTTGGATCAGAACTGCCGCAGCATCAAGGACAGGTACTTGCCCCTGGAAGGCGCATTGGTGTATTCTGAACTTGACCATCAGGAGCACTCCAAATTAACCCCTTGCCCGTATTGCAATCCGCCGCTTCGCAGCAGCAAGATTGATCAGATCAATAAAGACAACGGGTTTTAGAGAATTGTCTGCTACCTGAAGTTTCGATGATGCAGATTACGTAAAAAGGAGGTCAGGATATGTTGTTTTCAAGCCTGACCTTCCTTATTTGGTTCTTGCCCATTGTCCTCATCATCCATTTCGTTTTGCCCCAGCGGCTGCGAAATGGATTTTTGCTGCTGGCCAGCCTGTTTTTTTATGCCTGGGGTGAGATTGCCTACCTGCCGCTGATATTGACCGTTCTGGTCTTTAATGTCATCTTTGGCATTTTGATCGACCGCTGCGAAGGCCGCGCGCGTAGACTGCTGATGATCCTGGCAGTGGTGTTTAATATCGGCACCCTGGTGTTTTATAAATACAGCGGCTTTTTAATGGGCGTAATTGGTTTGTCCGCCTACGCGCCATCAGTCACCATGCCGCTTGGCATCAGCTTTTTTACCTTTCAGATTACAGGCTATATCATCGACATCTACCGAAAGAAAATCCCGGCCGAGAAAAACGTCATCAACGTGATGACCTTTATCGTGCTGTTCCCGCAGTTAATCGCGGGGCCCATTGTTTTATATACGGATGTTCAAAATGAAATGCGCAAGCGGACCATCACCGCGAGCGACCTTGAAAAAGGGATGACCATCTTTATCGCCGGCCTGGGAGCCAAGGTCTTGCTGGCCAATCCAATGGGCGCTTTGTATCAGGATATCCTATCCATCAAAAGCGCCAGCGCGCCGGCGATGTGGCTGGCGACCTTAGCCAGTGTTCTTCAGCTTTATTTTGATTTCGTGGGCTATTCCAGCATGGCGATTGGCATGGGGCATATGATGGGGTTCAAGTTCCCGCAAAACTTCAACCATCCGCTGTCCGCGCGCTCCATGCGCGATTTCTGGCGCAGGTGGCACATGACGCTGGGCGCCTGGCTGCGGGATTATGTGTATGTTCCGCTGGGCGGCAGCCGCAAAGGCACGCGCAGGACGATCATCAACCTGTTTTTTGTCTGGTTTTTATCCGGTTTTTGGCATGGCGCGGATTGGAACCACATCCTGTGGGGTCTTTGGTTCTTTATGTTTATCGCGCTGGAGAAAACAGCCTTTGGCCCCTGGATCGCGCAGCGGCCCAGATTGGGTTTGCTGTACGCACAGTTTGTCTTTTTCCTGAGCCTGCCGCTGTTTTCATACAGCAGCCTCAGCGAATCCGGCGATCACTTCGCGCGGATGTTTTCACCTGTATTTAGTACCGATGTCCTATATTACCTGCGTGGACACGGCGTTTTGCTGATCATCGCGATGATCTTTTGCATGCCCTCCGTATTTCATTTCTTTAATCAACTGTTTGCCCGCTCAAAAATAGCGCGAATTGCTTTGATGACCAGTGTGATGGTGTTGTCCCTGGCTGCATTGGTGAATGAAGCCTACAACCCCTTTATTTATTTCAGGTTTTGATATGATGAAAAGAATGTTCGGAGCGCCTTTATTCATCCTCATCATGTTGATGATGCTGGTTCTTGCTGTGTTTAGCCTAATTTTGCCTGATAAAACCATGTCACAGCTCGAAAACCGCCCGTTGTCTGCCTTCCCTGAGCCGTCGCTTGGACAAATCGCAACCGGCAGGTGGATGGACCAGGCGGAAGATTACGTGGATGAGCAACTGCCTTTGCATGACACCTTCATCCAGATCAATTTGTTCAAAGAACGGGTATTGCAAAAAACGGAGTCCCATGGCGTTGTGCGGGGAAAAGTCGAAAGGTTATTTGGTGACAGCCGGCAAATCAATCCAGCAGAGGTTGAAAAGGCGGTCAGCGCGGTTGCTCAATTCGCACAGCGGCAAGGCCTTCCCTTTGCTTTTATCATGGTGCCGCCGTCCAGCCTGATGTATCCGGAAGCGCTGCCAGCCTTTTATCCGCTTGCGGATCCTTTGGCGATGGTTGAGCAGGAGGTTCAGCGCTATCCAGAGATTGATTACCTGCCAGTTAAAAATGCATTATTGCTTGAAAATCAATCCCAAATGACGCATTATAGAACTGACCATCATCTGACTGCCGCGGGCGCTAAAACTGTCTATCAGGAATTGGTGAAACACCTTGGGCTGACAGCGCGGGCAGATGACGCGGAACTGATTGAACTGGACGGCTTTACTGGCTCATATTATGCGCGGGCACCGTATCCCTTCATGAAGGCAGATACGCTCAGTTACTTTGATGTGAGTGACATCACGCTGGAAATTGAAGGAATGCAGAAGCCCGGCCTGATTGATACAGCGCTGCTTGACAGCCCCAACAAGTATCATGCCCTGCTGTACAATAACCCGGGGCTTATGACACTCAGCAGCAAAAGCAATGAGCGCGGCAGTGCACTTGTCATCAAGGATTCAAACGCCAATGTGATTCTGCCGCTTTTGGCCAGACATTACCAAAGATTGCACGTGGTGGATTTCCGGTATTTGAAGCTCGGCTTTGACCTGGATGCGTATATCAAGAAAGAGGGCATTGAGGAGGTTCTATGTATCTACGGAACAGATGTCTTTTTGACAGACCGCAACCTGCTTCTCCATTTGGCGCCGTCAAAAAACTGACAGTTTTTCTGGTGGCAATATTACTGGCTTTGCCAATCGGCATGACAGCGGATGAGTTTGTATTTGAAGAGCCCTCCGTGTCCGCGCTTGTATTTGAGGGGTATGAGGCGCCAACCGTGCCCAAGAGAGACATGGTTGGTGACGATTATTTTGAGGATGCCATTTTCATCGGAGACTCCCTGGCTGAAGGACTGGCCTTAAACCGTCTCTTGCCAACGATGGAGTTTGTCACAAAGATTGGGCAGTCTGCCAATGGGGTTGTCCGGCACAGGGTGTACAAATTAAACGGCAAGTCCGTCAGGATGATTGAACTGTTGAAAGCCAAACAGCCAGGTAAACTTTATATATGGCTGGGCAGCAACGGGATAGACAACTACAGCGCACAGCATGTTCTGCCACAGTATGAGACCATGCTGGATTTATTCATCAGCGAGCTGCCCGATACACTGATTTATTGCGTTTCCCTGGCGCCCGTTATTGAACGGCGTGCCCAGAGGCAGTACCCCAGGATGAACAACAGGAAGATCCACGGCTTCAATGCCTTGATTGAGGAAGCCGCCAAGGCACGTAATTGTTTTTATCTGCCGATATCATTCGCGCTGATGGATGAGGACGGCGGGCTGCATAAGAACTACTCAGCCGGGGACGGCATCCATTTATCCAAGGCAGGCTACCAGGTTGTCAACGAGTTTTTGCGCTCACACACGATTCCGTATCATAAGGAGTGAGGGGTATCAAACAAAAGTTTGCATTTGTTCTCATCATCGCATTGGTCATTTTTTTGGCTGCCTGCACACAACAGGCGGAGATCAAGCCTGCCCAAGCAGTCTATGATACGCTGCTTGAGAAGCTGCCGTTTGAGGAACTGACCCTTCTTGACACGGCCCAAACAGCGTTGCTGCTGGAATTGGATGAAGGCATGTTGGGTGACACAGCAGCTGGTTTGGATGCCAGCCGGTATACGCCTGAAGCGGTCATTGTCATCAACACGAAAAACCAGGCAGACCTTGATGCCATCACCCAGGCGCTCAAGGCGTACAAGGGACGTCTGCTTGAGGAATACCGTGGTTACCGGCCGGATGAGATGTTCAAGATCGAAGACGCCAAGGTATTCACAAAGGGCTTCCAGGCAGTCTTTGTGATTTCCAAGGATGCCAGTTTGGCAGAGCAGGCCTTGAAGGACATTCAAAAGTAAGTTTGTATCAAAAACCCGTGCATTCATGCGGCAGGTTGCACAGGGTATGAAAATCTTGTATACTGATACCGCCTGAAACAGTTACCTAAGGGGGATTTAAGGATGGAGTTCAAAATCAAAAACGACATCGGCACCATCTATATTTCCGAGGAAGTCATGCTCAAAGTGGTGGGGTATGCCACCCTTGAGTGCTACGGCATTGTAGCCATGTCCAGCAAGCGCGCGAAAGACGGCCTGGTTGAGTGGTTGGGGCGTGAAAACCTCAGCCGCGGCGTGGCCTTGCGCGCGGTGGACGACATGATTGATGTGGATTTATACATTGTGGTTGAATACGGCATTTCTGTCACTGCGGTTTGCACATCTATTAAAGAGGTCGTGAAGTATAAACTCGAAAGCATGACCGGCGTCAAGGTCCGCAATGTAAATATCACTGTAGAAGGAATCCGCGTCTGATTCATCCGTCGCGGAGGAGGATTATAAATGGCTGATATTCGTTTGCTTGACGCTGCAACATTGCGTGAAATGGTCAATGCCGGTGCCGCGCTCCTTGAAAAGAACAGGGAGCCGGTCAACGCGCTGAACGTGTTCCCGGTCCCGGATGGCGACACGGGCACCAACATGTCCATGACAATGATTTCTGCCGTCAGGGAAATCAATACCAAGGAAGCCCATTCCATTGGGCAGTTGACAGAACACCTGTCAAAAGGCGCGCTGCGCGGCGCCAGGGGAAACTCTGGTGTCATTCTGTCCCAGTTATACCGCGGGTTCGCGAAAGCGCTGACTGATAAAGAAAAAATCACCCCGCTGGAGTTCGCCCAGGCACTCAAATCCGGCGCGGACACTGCCTATAAAGCGGTGATGAAGCCCAAGGAAGGTACCATTTTAACAGTGGCCCGGGTTATCGCCGAGGATGCCCTGGCGCAGGCGGAGATGGAGCCGGACAGCTTCACCGCCTTGATGCGCGTCGTGCTGTCCAGCGGTGAAAGCATTTTGAAACGTACCCAGGAAATGCTGCCAGCCTTAACCCAGGCAGGCGTGGTGGATGCCGGCGGCCGCGGTTTGCTGCTGATTTACACGGGCTATGCAGCCGTCCTCAATGGGGAGCAACTTGAAGACCTGCTGGTCGACATGAGCGGTGACTCCAGCCAGGAGCAGGCTTTTGTTGATGAGCATGACCTGGACGAGGAAATCACCTTCGCCTACTGCACCGAATTTTTTGTGCAGGAGCTCAAGCCTGGCACCAGCGATATGGACATCGCTTCCTTCCGCCGCAAGCTGAGCCGCATCGGAGACAGCTTGGTAGTGGTCGGCGATGATGATCTGATCAAGGTGCATCTGCACACCAATGATCCCGGCAAGGCGCTGCAGTACGCGCTGATGCTGGGTGAGCTCAACGGGCTAAAAATTGACAACATGGTCCAGCAGAAGCGCGATCTGGAAAAGCAAAAGAAGAAGGAACTCAAGGACTACGGCATCGTTGCCGTATCACAAGGTTCCGGCTTTAACGAAATCTTCAAGGACCTGGGTGTTGACAGCATCGTTGAAGGCGGCCAGACCATGAACCCCAGCATTGATGACCTGAAAAAAGCGGTTGATGCGGTCTATGCCAAGACCATCTACATCCTTCCCAACAACGGCAACATCACCCTGGCCGCGCAGCAGGTCGCGGCGATGAGTGACGGCAATATCATCGTGCTGCCCACCAAGAACGTCGCCATGGGCATCGCGGCCGTGGTGGCCTTCCAGCCGGAGGATACCCCGGAAGAAAATACGGAGCGCATGAACGAAGCTGCCCAGCGTGTGCGTACCGGGATGATTACCTACGCGGTGCGCGACACCAACCTGGAAGACCTCCACATAAAAGAAGGCAGCATCATTGGTTTGAACAACGGGCAGGTCACGGTCAACTGTGAAACCGCAGAGGAAGCCGCCGTCCTGCTGATGAAGGAAATTGTCAATGAGGATGACGGCTTAATCACTGTCTACTTTGGTGAGATGACCAAGGAAGAGGACGCGCGCACCCTGCGCGACCAGCTGGAAGAAATGTATCCGGATTGTGATGTGGAAGTGCACCGGGGCGGCCAACAGTTGTACTTCTACCTGCTGTCAGTCGAATAACACAGATGTATTTGTACTTGCAAGCTGTCAGTTTGACAGCTTCTTTTTGAAAGGAAGGGTATGAGCGCTGGATTAAACCTTCGCGGGCTGGGCCCCAAGCGAAAGGCAGCCTTGCAGCAAGAGGGGATAACGGACCTTCCAAGTCTGCTGGATTGTTTGCCGCGGGACTATTTGTTCGCGGAAAATGTTCAGGCCATTGCGGAGGTGCAGCCAGGTCCCGCCTGCATCGAGGGCGTGGTACAGACCGCGCCAAGCATCCAGTATTATGTTGGCCGGTCGATTGTCCGCGCAAAGGTCGCAGACACCACAGGCGTCATGCGCGTCTTCTGGTTTAATCAGCCCTGGATGGCAAAGCAGCTCAAACAAGGCGAACATGTTGTCTTGCATGGCATGGTCCAGGAGAAAGAAAAAACAGGGCGAAGTCTGCTCAACCCCAAAATCATCAGGGACAAGGGCATCATTCCTCAATATAAACCTTTGCCTGGTTTGCCGGGAAAGGTATTTGCCAGTTTGATTGACCAAGCCTTGGCGTTGGTGGATGATCAAACCGCAGAAACAATGCCTGAAAACTTTTTAAAAGAAAACAATCTGTGCGACAAAGGTACAGCCTGGCAGTTCGCGCACCGCCCGCAAAGCAAAGAACAGATTATTACAGCCCAGCGGCGGCTTGGGTTTGAAAACCTGCTGATGTACCAGTTAGCCATCAAAAGCATGTCATCAAGCCAGGAGACTGGCCCTGAGATGGATAGCAGTGTTTTTAGCACAGAAGCATTCTGGCAGCAAATGCCCTTTGCGCCAACCGGCGCGCAGGCAGCAACACTCAAACAGATTTATCGGGATATGTCATCCCCAAAGCCCATGCGCAGGCTTGTGCAGGGGGATGTGGGCAGCGGCAAGACCGCGGTTGCCTTTGGGGCAGCGGTGTTCGCGATCAAAGCAGGGTATCAGTGCGCTTTGATGGCGCCAACAGAATTGCTTGCCCGTCAACACGCGGCAAACGCGGAAAAAACATTGTCGAAATATGGCATTCAATGTGGTTTGCTGCTTGGGGGTATGAAAGCCGCAGAGCGCAGGGAAGCCTTGGAAAATGTAAAATCTGGAGCATGGCAGTTCGTAATCGGCACCCATGCGCTTATCAGCAAAACAGTGGTGTATCACAACCTGGGCTTGGTCATCACGGATGAGCAGCACCGTTTTGGGGTTAAACAGCGGCAACGGTTGGCCGATAAGGCGGAGGATTATGTGCCGCATATCCTGGCATTGTCTGCAACGCCAATCCCGCGTTCCCTGGCCTTGGTGCTGTACGGCGATCTGGAAGTCAGCATCATGGATGAGCTGCCGCCTGGCAGGCAAGAGATCAAAACCAGAATCGTACCCCAGAACAAACGCGCGGACTTATATACCTACATCAGGGACAAAGCAAAAGCAGGGGAACAAAGCTACCTGGTGTGTCCGCTGGTGGAGGACAGCGAGGGAGAGGAACAGGACAAACAATCCGCCACCGCGCTGTATCATCAGCTGCAAAAAAGCGCGCTCTCCGGTATCCCCATGGCGCTTACCTACGGTAGCCAGCCTGAGGAAGAAAAGCAGGATGCATTGTCCCGATTTTATCAAAATCTTGCTTCGGTCTTGGTTTCCACTACAGTCATTGAGGTAGGGATGGATGTACCCAACGCGACCACCATGGTTATTGAAGACGCGGATATGTTTGGACTGGCGCAGTTGCATCAGTTGCGCGGGCGTGTGGGCCGCGGCAGCAAGGAAAGTTGGTGTTTTTTGCTGGGAGAGCCCAATGAGCGCCTGCAAACCCTGACACAAACCAACGACGGATTTAAAATCGCGCAGAAAGACCTGGACCTGCGCGGGCCCGGGGAGTTTTTGGGCACCCGCCAGCACGGGAAACTGCTCAATGTATATGGCATCTCCAATATCAAACTGGTTGAGGAAACATCCCGTGTTGTGAAAGATCTGTCAGAAAATCCGCAAAAAGCTGGTCTGTACACACGCTTGATGAAGATGGCCAATGACAGATACGCAAACCAGCTTCAGGACACAGGAATGCACTAAATTTTCATTTTTTGTTTGGTTTTCGTGATATAATGCAGTGGCTGGGATTTTGCCAGCGCATGGAGGAGAGACTTGAACAGAATTTATTTGGACAATGCGGCAACGACACGCCTTGACGCCGAGGTGTTGCAGCAGATGCTGCCCTATTTCACCGACCACTACGGCAACCCATCCAGCATTTACGCGACAGGGCGGGACGCGCGCAAAGCGGTGGAAGAAGCCAGACGCGCGGTAGCAGCCGCGTTAAACTGTACTGCGCAGGAAATCTTTTTTACTTCCGGCGGAACGGAGAGCGATAATTGGGCCATTAAAGGAATTGCCCACACAAACCAGAGCAAGGGCAAACACATTATCTCCACCGCCATTGAGCATCACGCGGTGCTGCACCCTTTGGAAGACTTGCAAAAGCAAGGTTTTGAAGTCACGTATATGCCCGTTGATGAATATGGGCTGGTAAACCCCGCGGACATCAAAAAGGCAATCCGACCGGACACCATTTTGATTAGCGTCATCGCAGCCAACAACGAAATCGGCACCATACAGCCCATCGCGGAAATCGGAGCAATCGCGAAGGAACACAAAATTGCCTTTCATACAGACGCGGTTCAGGCCATTGGCGCCATTCCTGTTGATGTGAAGGAATGGCAGGTTGACACCCTCTCGCTGTCGGCGCACAAGTTCCATGGCCCAAAGGGTGTTGGCGCCTTGTACATCCGCAAGGGCACCCGCTTGCCCGCGTTCATCCAGGGCGGCGCGCAGGAGCGCAACCGCAGGGCGGGTACAGAAAACGTTCCGGGCATCGTAGGCCTGGGCGCGGCAATCACCAAGGCAGTGACCACTCTGGATGAGAACGCCAAAAAGATTGCTGCGCTTCGGGATGACCTGATCAACGGCATCCTAAAGAACGTGCCGGAGGTCCGTTTAAATGGTCATCCCATTTTGCGTTTGCCCAACAACGTGAACTTCGCGGTAAAATATATCGAAGGGGAGGCGCTGCTGCTACGGCTGGATCTGGCTGGCATCGCGGCGTCTTCTGGGTCTGCCTGCACATCCGGCTCACTGGACCCATCCCATGTCCTCCTGGCCATTGGCCTGCCGCATGAGATCGCGCACGGCAGCCTGCGCCTGACGCTGTCTGCCGATACCAGCCAGGAGGAGATTGACACAGTCAAAACAGAACTGCCGCGGATTATCAACATTCTACGGGCCATGTCGCCGCTGTATGAACAAGGAGAAAGCCATGTATTCTGATAAGGTGATGGATCACTTCAACAACCCGCGTAATGTCGGCTCCCTGGAAGATGCCAACGGCATCGGCGAGGTGGGTAACGCCAGGTGCGGCGATATCATGAAAATGTACATCAAGGTGAAGGACAACATCATCACGGATGTTCGTTTCAAGACCTTTGGCTGCGGTGCGGCCATCGCCACCAGCTCAATGGCCACAGAAATGGTCAAGGGTAAAACGCTGGAAGAAGCGCTTCGCATCAGCAACAAAGCCGTGACAGAGGCGCTGGATGGCTTGCCGCCTGCGAAAATGCACTGCTCTGTTCTGGCGGAGGAAGCGGTGCACGCCGCGATTGCGGATTATAAGGCACGGCTTGAACAAAAGGAGAATGAATGACGGAACTGACCGGGAATTTGACTGGTATTCGGGAGAGCGTAAAAAAAGAGCTGCTCACCCTGTATGACATAGAGGTAGATGCGACTGTCTTTTTGCCGCTGGAATTGGCGGACAAATTGGCGCAGCTGACGGCGCTGATCCGCCGGGAGATTGCGATATATATCGCGCGCAACGGTAAAATCTTGGATGTTTCTGTTGGCCAGGCTGACAGGGTTAGCCTGCAGGACCTGGGCCAGCGCCGCAGCGATACCCGTTTGAGCCGTGTACGCTGCATCCACACGCATCCAAATGGTGACGCGACGCTGTCGAATGTCGATATGTCCGCTATCCAAAGCCTGCGCCTGGACGCCATGTGCGCCCTGGGTGTCAATGAGGAGGGTCAATTAACCGGCGCGACGGTCTCCTTCCTGGCGCCGGATGAAACCGGCGCGCTCAAGGCAGGGCCTATTACAGCGCTGTCCCTTAAGCATCTTGAGCATCCGCAGCTGATGTGGACAATCACCCAAAACGATCAGCTGGCGACCATGAAGGAAATATCCACTGAGGACCAGACCGAGCGCGCCTACCTCATCAGCACGGACAGCCAGCAATCCCTGGAAGAATTGCGCGCCCTGGCTGATTCCGCCGGCGCTGTGATTGTTGGCAGCGCGCTGCAGGTAAAGATCAAACCAGATCCCGCCACCTATATCGGATCTGGCAAGGCGGCAGAGGTTGCGCTGGACGCCCAGGCAAAGGATGCGACCTTGATCATCGTGGATGATGAACTGTCCGGCATCCAAACCAACCGGCTGGAGGACGCGCTGGGCATCCCGGTGATTGACAGAACTACGCTGATTTTGGATATTTTCGCGCAACGCGCGACCACCAGTGAGGGCAAACTGCAGGTAAACCTGGCGCAGTTGAACTACCGCGCCAGCCGCCTAGTGGGGGCAAGGTCATCCCTCTCTCGTCTGGCAGGCGGTATCGGAACCCGAGGCCCTGGCGAAAGCAAACTGGAAATGGACCGGCGTGTTATCAGACGGCGGATTCAAATCCTCAAGGATGAACTGAAGGAGCTGGAGCGCCAGCGGGGTATCCGGCGCAAAAACCGTGTGGACAGCGGCATCCCATCCGTCGCGCTGGTTGGCTATACCAATACGGGTAAATCAACCCTGCTTAACCTGATTGCCCAGACGGATGTGTATGTCAAGGACCAGTTGTTCGCGACGCTGGATACCGTATCCCGGCGCATCGTGCATCCGGACGGGGATGAGTTTTTGCTCACCGACTCTGTCGGCTTTGTCAGCAAGCTGCCGACAGACTTGGTGGAAGCCTTTCAATCCACCCTGGATGAGGCCATGGGGGCTGATGTGCTGGTGATAGTGTCAGACGCCTCCAACCCCAACGCGGAGGAGCAGCGAAAGGCTGTGGAAGACGTGCTTCAAGCGCTGGGCGCCTGCGAACAACCGCGCATTGAGGTGTACAACAAGTGGGACATCGCCCTGCCGGAACACCGCGTTTTACCCAAAGGCACCCTGAAGGTGTCCGCCAAAACAGGGGAGGGTGTTGACCAGTTGCTGCAAGCCATTGTGGAGATTTTGCGCAAGGGCGAGCGCACCCTGGACATGTTTATCCACTTTAGCAAATACCATGTCTTAAACGAGATCAGAAACCAGGGGCGCATCATTCATGAGGCGCACGAAGGGGAAGGCACCCGCGTGACAGTACGGATGAGCAAGCCCTCCGCGAACCGGCTGCAAGCCCAGTACCCCGAACTGTTTGCGCAGGTATAACCGATGAGGCAAGTAATCGCGCTGCTGATGCTCTGTTTGTCGCTTGGACAAAGCGGCATAACCGGTGTGGTGGAGCAAACCAGCCTGGGCGGCAACCTGTACCTGGTCAACAAAACCTACAGGTTGACGGAACACTATGTGCCGCCGGATCTGGTAAAACCTCAGGTGAAAATGACAACGGGCGGCATCAGGATGCGCAAGGAAGCAGCCGAAGCGCTGGAGCAATTGTTTCAGCAGGCAGGCGAGCAGGGCCATACCCTGGTTGCGGTATCAGGCTTTAGAAGTTATGAAACTCAGCGGATAATCTATCAGCGCAAAATCAACAACAGCGGCAAGCGCGCGGCAGAATTGTATGTTGCGCCGGCAGGCGCCAGTGAGCATCAGCTGGGCCTTGCGATGGACATCGGCCGGCGCGGCAACAACGGGCTCAACGGCTCCTTCGGTAAATCAAAGGAAGGACAGTGGGTAGCGCAAAACGCGCACCGTTTCGGCTTTATCATCCGCTATGAGGCGGAATTCACAGAGATTACCGGTTACGCGTATGAGCCCTGGCACATCCGCTATGTCGGAATAGCGCACGCAACTGAGATTTTCAAGCGAGGCATCCCGCTTGAAACCTATGTTGAAGAACTGTCACAGTCTACATTCGGAGGCCTTTTACACCATGCATCACACCCCGCGGATTAAACTTTTTCTTTTGATCGCGCTGCTTGCGCTGACGCAACTGTTTGTGGCTGCCGGTCAGGTCACGCAGCCAGAATGGACCTATGTTCTGCCGGCAAATTTGCTGGAAAACAAAAACGGTAACCTCACCCTGGTGAATCAGGACAATGTGCTGGCAAGCGACTTTGTGCCCAACAACTTGATCCGTGTACGCCTGCGCAGCGTGAGCGGCCCGCATGAGCTGCGTAAAGAAGCGGCTGAGGCATTGAGCGAGTTGTTCAAAGCCGCGGAGGAAGCCGGGCATGAACTGTATGTCAAAAGCTCCTACCGCAATTATCAAACGCAAAACACCATGTATTCAAACCGTATCAGCAAATACGGCAAGGATGACGGCGTGGTCGCCAAGCCCGGCACATCCGACCATCAAACAGGCCTGGGTGTGGATGTGTTGAACAGGGAATGGGCCAACCGCGAGGGGATGACGCCCGCCTTTGGCCAAACAGCGGATGCGCAATGGATTGAAGCCAACTGCGCGGAGTTTGGTTTTGTGATCCGCTATCTGCCCGAAAAGCAGGAGATTACAAAGATCATATATGAGCCCTGGCATCTGCGCTATGTAGGCCGTGAAGTAGCGCAATACATGATGGAAAACCGCTTAACACTTGAGGAATTTACGGAGGAATACCAGGCGGCAATTGCTGAATATGAGTCCCGCGGCGGTGATTTTCTGGAATTGTGCCGGCAGCTGAATGCCCCGCCGCCTGTGGTTGAACTGGATGAGACTGATGAGGAAGGGGACAGCGAGGTATCTTTTTTTGGGCCTTGACCTAGGAGTTTGGTTGATGAAAACGCGTGTTGTTTTATTCATATGCGCCCTCATCATGGCGCTCAATGCAGGGCTTGTATTTGCAGAACCTGAACACACACCTGCGCCGCTAGCGCAAACACAATCGTCCATCTTGGAGAGCGATGGGGATTTGGCGCTGGTGAACCGCGCAAACCGCATCAGCAAAACCTATGTGCCGGAGAATTTGGTACAGCCAAAGGTCAGCACGCGTAAAGAGAGTTTGCAGGAGCGCATTCACATGCGCGAGCACGCAGCGCGCGCACTGGAAGCGATGTTTGAGGCTGCCTTGTTGGAAGAAGGCTACACCCTGTACGCGACCAGCGGCTACCGCGCCTATGGCATTCAGCAAATATTGTTTAATTCCAAGGTGGAAGAGGTGGGCAGCCGTGAGAAGGCGCAGCGCAGGGTCGCGCCGCCAGGCAGCAGCGAACACCAGCTTGGCCTCGCGATGGATTTGCAGGCGCCTTCCCACCTTAACCTCAGCCAGGCATTTGGTGACACAGATGAAGGAAAATGGGCGGGGGAAAACGCGCATCGGTTCGGCTATATCTTAAGATACAAAACCGCCTGGCGTGATATCACAGGTGTAAGTGATGAACCCTGGCATTTCCGCTATGTCGGCATCGCGCACGCGAGCGCGATGCACGACTTGGATATCCCTCTTGAAACCTATGTAGAGCACGCGAAAGCCCTGCCAGAATATGTATTGCGCGGCGCCAACCATGTCCTGTTGGCTGGCCTGGTGAAGGAGTTGATGGCAGGCAACCACCCACCTGTATTGGATGATTTGCGAAAGGCTGCGCCAAATGAGCAGGCGGAGGCTTTGCGCCTGGCGACCCTGCCGATGCTTTCGTCGGATCAGACCTATGAGGATGTTTTATATTACGCCTACCCCACGCCAAAGCCAACCGCTGCCCCCTGGACGGATGAGGACGAGGAGGAAGTTGAACTCCTCATCGGTGAAAACTTATAGCGATGGCCTCCTTGTATGACAGATTAAAAAGCGCGCAGCCCATCAAACAGAAGGCACACTCACATTTGCCGGAGACCTGCCTGGTTCGTGAACGCCGAATCAGCCTGGGGGAAATGAAAGGGCGCGTGTTTGACGCGCAGCTCATGTCCTTTATCAGCAACAAAACCATCCAGATGGACTGCAAGGCGGAAGACCTGCTTTTTTTGGATACGGAAACGACGGGGCTTGCCAGAGGCGCTGGGACCATCGCGTTTTTAGTTGGGTACGGACAGTTTCAAGATGATGAACTGGTCATCACCCAGGTGCTGATGCGCGACTATCACCAGGAAGTCCTGCTGCT
This sequence comes from Clostridiales bacterium, assembly GCA_012837525.1. Lineage (GTDB taxonomy): Bacteria > Bacillota > Clostridia > Christensenellales > Aristaeellaceae > UBA6115. The sequence goes on from DUQZ01000021.1 coordinate 20,228, forward strand.
GGATGATCTGTTGCAGCGTGTCAAGGCCTGCAAGTGTCTTGTTACCTATAATGGGGCCAGCTTCGATATTCCGGTACTGCAAAGCAGACTTATTATGAACCGCCTGCAGTATGAGTTGTCGAATGTGCCGCACCTGGATTTATTGCATGCTGCCCGCAGAATCTTTAAATTGCGCCTGGGACGCTGCCCGCTCAACCGCATGGAAGAGTTGGTGTTCAATTTTACAAGAGAGGATGACCTGCCCGGCGCAGAGGTGCCAGCCCGTTATTTTGACTACCTAAAGCAGCGCGATGAAGGCTTGCTGAAGGATGTGCTGCGCCATAATGACCAGGATATCCTTACCTTGGCCCGTTTGTTTTTGCATTTGTCCAACCTGCATCAACAGCCGCTGGAAGCGGAGCATCAGGAGGACTTGTTCAGCCTGGGGGCTATCTATGAGAAGCAGGGTCACCACAGCCGGGCGATTGCCTGTTACCGGGCCTGCTCTGATAAGGCGGTGCGAGATATCGCGCGGTTAAGGGCGGCAGAGATCTACCGGAAACAACACCAGGATGAGGAGGCTGTTCAAGCTTTTGAAACCTTGCGCCAAAACCGCCTTGTAAACCCAAAGGTGTTCATCAGCCTGGCCAAAATCTATGAGCACCGCTTCCGTGACCCGGTACGCGCGCTTGAAATCGCAAGGCAAGGCATGATATATTGTTCCGAGCGCATTGGCTTTGACGCGGCAGGAGACCGCGATTATCTTGACTTGCACTACCGCAGCCTGCGCTTGATGAGAAAGGTGGAAAACAGTGGCTAAATTCATGGACCGGCTGAAGATCCGTTCAGCATTGCTCAAGCACCAGCGGGGAAACAAAGACGAAGCGAAAGCCATTTATGAGTCCCTGTATCATGATGGCGTCAATTTGGCCAGTTATATCCTGCCCTACAGCGTGCTGCTATTGCGTTCCGGGGAGGAAGGCGCGTTCGCAAAAGTGCGTGAGATGCTGGTCAAAGCGCAGAAGGCGCCCGACCTGACGGAGGACAAGCGCCAGCAGCTGCTGATGAATTACAGCATCGCCGTATGGAAGCTGGGGGATCTGGACAAGGCCATCTCCACCCTGGAAGCATCCCACCGGGCTGCGCCCTGCAGCCTGACCTATCAGGCCCTGGGCTTTTTGTATATTGAAACAGGCGACGCGCAGAAGGCGCTTGAATACAACCTGGAAGCGCTGGAGTATGACGATGAGGACTCCGTCACGCTGGACAATTTGGGGCAGATTTACTATCGGCTCCTGAATGATAAGGAAAAAGCGCTGCCCTACTTCCAAAAGGCGCACGAAAATCGCCCCAGTCAGATTGACACCCTGTATTTCCTGGCCAAATATGACGAGGAAGCCGGTCGGTTTGAAGACGCGGCGGAGAAACTGCAAACCGCTTTGGACGGCAGTTTTTCACCGCTGAACCACGTCAATCGTAAGATGGCGCAGGAAGCCTTTGACCGGGTACAACAAGCGCGGGGCAAACAAACCAATCAAGAGGAGACCGTCTGATTGCTGGACTGGCTGCAGCAGGATCCCTGGGGATTTCTGCATTTTATGATCTATCGCGCGCCGGCTGTGCTGCTGGCGCTCAGCTTGCATGAGCTGGCACATGGCTATGTTGCCTACCGCTGCGGTGACAGCACCGCGAAGGACCTGGGTCGCTTAACCCTAAACCCCTTGAAGCACCTGGATTTGATTGGCACCATCAGCATGTTTTTGATGGGCATCGGCTGGGCGAAGCCTGTGCCGGTGAATCCTGCCCGCTTCCGTAATGGGCGGATGGATGATTTGAAGGTGTCTCTGGCGGGGGTCACCACCAATTTTATCCTGTTCATCATCGCCACGGTGCTGAGCATTGTCATCAGCACCTCCTTATACACCCTGGAGGCCAAGGCCTATTTTGGGCTGGAGTTCTTTCTGGGATTCCAGCAAAACGGCTTCCACCTGCAGCTGTTCCCGGAGTATGAGCCGATCCTGAGCGACCTTTTAAAAACCCCCTGGTTATTGCATGTTCAGCGGTTCTTATTGCAACTGGCGCTGGTGAACCTGGGCATGGGGCTGTTTAACCTGCTGCCCATTCCGCCGCTGGACGGTTTTCATGTGGTAAATGATATCTTGTTCAAAGGCAAAATCAACCTGGGCGGCCAGATATTTCGCTTTACCCACATCGCCCTGTTGATTTTACTGTTCACCACCAACTTTGTAGGTAACTGGGTATCAAAAGCCATCTATGGTGTGCAGGGCTTCATCCTGCCATTGCTGCTAAAAATCTTTCAGGCAGGCTAAGCTGCATGAGCCTTGTATTCAATCTAAAGGACTACCAGGGACCGCTTGATTTGCTGCTGCAATTGATTGGCAACGCTAAAATTGACATCAAAGACATCTTTGTGTCCGAGGTAACGGACCAGTATATTCAAATTGTTCAAAACGCTGAGAGCATGGACATGGAGGAGGCCAGCGAGTTTATCCAGATGGCCGCCACCCTGCTGTTGATTAAAAGCCGTTCCATCCTGCCGGTCATCCAAACAGAGGAGGATGAGGAGGAAGACCCGGAAACCACCCTCATCAGGCAGCTGGAGGAATACGCCAAGTTCCAGCAGTTGGCAACACAGATGCAGGATTTTGAGCAGGCCGCGTCACGCCTGTTTGCCAAATTGCCGGATGAGTTTCCCTTGCCGCCGCCCGTATATGAGCTGGAAGGCTTGACCCTGGAGGGCTTGATTGAGGCGTTTGCCAAGCTCAGCGCACGTATACTCGCGCGGGAGGAAGGTGAGCCAGAGCAGCGCAGGGTCATCCACCTTGATCAGCACTCCGTTTCCACCTTCATGAAAGACATCATGCAACGAACACGCAAAGGCAGCGTGGGCTTTGCCAGCTTGCTCAGCAAGTCCCCTTCGCGCAACGAGGTGGTGACATTGTTTCTGGCCTTGCTTGAATTGCTCAAACAAGGCCGCTTGAAGGTTGTGCAGGAAAGCAATGACGCGGAGATTCTTTTGATGCGCAACAGGCGGGAGGTAAAAACCGATGCGGAATGAGCGTTTGTGCGGGATCATCGAGTCTATTTTATTTGTGTACGGGGAAGCCATCGCTATTGAGACGCTGGCTGATGCCCTGGGACACGCCCCTAAAGCAGTGCAGGACGCGCTGGAGGATCTGGAACAGGCGCTGCAAGCCGCGCACAGGGGGCTTTCCATCAAGCGGTTTGCCAACATGGTGCAACTGGTCAGCAAGGCGGATTACGCCACCTATGTGGAGCGCGTGCTGCAGCCGGTTCAACGCCAGTCCCTCTCCCAATCGGCGCTTGAAACCCTGGTGATTGTCGCCTACCGCCAACCGGTCACCCGGCAGGAGGTGGAGGCGATCCGCGGCGTCAAATGCGATTATTCGCTGCAATCCCTTGCCCAAAAAGGCTTGATCGTCGATGTGGGGCGCAAGGAAACCCTGGGCAGGCCGATTCTGTACGCGACTACAGACCAGTTTTTATCCCACTTTGGGATTGAAAGCTTGGATGACCTGCCAACGTTGCCGGCCGATTTCCCCGGCGAAGAAGGCGTGCAGCTGAAAATGGAATTGGACAAGCATGAAAAAACCGCCGTTGCCGGCGGTGATGCGGAATCAATCGTCGATTAGATTGTCTTTAGCGTGCTTCTGATGCGCGTGAACACGTTGTTGGAATAGTCCATATTGTACTCGCCCGGGCCGGTGTAATGGATGGAGAGAACGCGGTTGTTGTCCAGAATCGCCATATGCACGCGGCCTCTTACGATGGTGCCGTCATACTGCACACCGCGGTAGGTGATGTAGCAGCCGGGCTTGCCAAGCAGCGTGCGCTCCGCGGTATCGGACACGCGCCACTGCTGGTAGTTGACCTTACCCAGGTCTGCGGCAAAGGTACGCAAATCCGCCTTCAGGTTGTTCAGCGTATATCCCGCGTTGACAGTGGAGCGGGAGAAGGTGAACACAACAGAGTAGTTGTCCTTTTGCTGCTCAATCGGCTCGGTCAAGACATACACATCCGACTGGCTGTCATCCACAAGATAGCCTGCCACGCTTTCAAAGGTAATGCCCAGTTTGGACGCAGTGTAAGACGCGAAGGTGAAGGTCAAATCAGGCCGTTTGGTGGGGGAGGGCATATCCACTGGGTCCAGGGGAATGGCAGTGGCGCCCGCGTGCATGGCGATGCCTTCCTTGTTGAACTCGCCTTCCACATTGATGCCTTCGCTCTCTTCATCCGAGGGGTTATATCCCTCCGGCAGTCCTTCTGCCGCAGGCTGACCGATCTGCTCAAGCGAGGATTGCTGTGAGCCAGTGGGCTGTTCCTGTGTGTCGGGCTGCTCCTGCACATCAGGTTGGTTAACCGGGGCCGGATCCGCCTTGGGCTGACAGCCCGCGACCAGAACCAACGCGAGCGCCAGCATCATCACGAATAATACTTTCTTCATACCATCTTCCTCCGTCGTCGGAAACCATGGGCGTTTTCGTAAAATTATTGTAACAATTTTAGTTGACAGCGTCAAGCAGCAATGCAATCATTACAAAAATCGGTTATACGCGCGCTCCGCTTCATCATCCCGGCGGACACGACGCGGCGCGTTCTCAGTATCCTGCGTCAGGTCTTCGTTCTCAAAGGGCATGGATACGCTGTCATCCTCGGTGATCTCTTCGTTCAAATAGAAAGGATTGTACACCCTGCGGTCAAGCGAGTAGACCCTGTCGCTGAAGACGCCCTGCTTGGTGCAGGTTTGCGCCGCGCGCATGGCGTTTAAGCGCGAATCCAGCACGTCCAGCCAGTGCAGGACTTCCGCCTCCGGGAACATGGGCGGCCGCGGGCTGCCGTATTCCGGGATGCCGTGATGGCTTAAAATCATATGCGCCAGCAGGAGGGGATATTCATCATCCGCCTTGTAGCCACAGACAACTGCCGCGTCGCGCACATCCGCGACGCCGGTCACAATATGGCCAAGCAGCAGACCTTCTCGCGTGTATTCTGACACCGCGCCCAATTGGTTGGCGTCCATTTCGGTCAGCTTGCCCAGGTCATGCACGATGACGCCCGCCATCACCAAATCTTCATCCAGATAAGGATAGCAGCCGCAAATGGCTTTCGCGGCGGACAGCATGTCCGTCAGGTGATGCAGCAATCCGCTGCGCTCGGCGTGGTGCATGCTTTGCGCGGCAGGATAGTACAGGATTTTGTCCGCGGCTCGCTTGAGCAGTTCACTTACGATGTCCTTTAATACCTGATTCTGGAAATTGTCAATGATGTCAGTCAGCACCTTAAACATGTCATCCGCCGGCCGGGGCGCTGCCGCGACCAGCTGGGAAATATCCACGTTATCCGCTGGCTGGCTTTCGCGCATGCGCTCAATGCGCAGCTGCAGGCGGTTATTGTATTCAGTGATGGTGGCGCGTACCTTGAGCACTGTGCCGGGCTCGGGCGCCGCCTCATCCGTGTTCCACACCTTGGCGTTCATCTCGCCGGTATCGTCCGCCAGGTTGATGTCCAGATAGGGATCACCATTTTTATTCACGCGCTTGGAGGAGGTCCTGACAATCAGGAAGCCTTCAAAGCGTTGGTCCTTTTCCAGTTGGTTGAGTTTAGTTTGATTCATGATACGCTCCTGATTGTACATAACGGTTCTCAAATAAAGTGAAGTCCTCATTCCAGGTCAGGTCGATCGTGGCCAGCGGGCCATTACGCTGCTTGGCGACAATGACTTCAGCCTGGCTGGGGTCGTTTTCTTCCTTGTTGTAGTAATAGGGCCGGTGCAAAAACATCACCACGTCCGCGTCCTGCTCAATGGAACCGGAGTCGCGCAGGTCACTCAAAACCGGCCGGACGCTGCCTGTGCGCTTCACATTCGCGCGGGACAACTGGGCGCAGGCCATCACCGGCACCTTGAGTTCCAGCGCGATGCCCTTAAGTTTCCGGCTGATTTCGCTCACCTCAAGCTGCCTGTTTTCTGTCCGTCCGTCGGCGGTCATCAGCTGCAGGTAGTCAATCACAATCAAATCAAGCCCGCGCTCCGTCATCAGCCGGCGGCAACGGGAACGCAACTGGGCTGGCGTGAGGGAGGAGCTGTCATCCAAAAACATCTTGGTTTCAGACAGCGGACCCAGGGCTTCTGACAACCGCTGCCAATCTTTGCTGCTCAAAGCGCCGTTGCGCACGTTTTGCATGTTTACCCGCGCGTCGCCGCACAGCATGCGCATGGCCAACTGTTCCTTGGGCATCTCCAGGCTGAACATGGCGATGGATTTGCCATAGCGCGCGGCGTAGGAGGCGATGTTCATCACAAAGCTGGTCTTGCCCATACTGGGGCGGGCGCCAACGATGATCAACTCGCCGCCGTGCAAGCCGGTCAGCAGCTGATCCAGCAGGGAAAAGCCGGTTGGCACGCCTGCGATCTTGCCCTTGTTGCGCACCAGTTCCTCGATCTGCGCCAGCGTCTTTTTCATCACCTCACGGATCGGGGTCAACTGCTCGCTGCCCGTGCGTTTCATGACGATGTCAAAGATGGATTTTTCGGCGAAGGCCAAAGTTTCCGCCATGTCCATGCGCTGCTCAAAGCAGATGCGGCTGATGTCATTAGAGGCCGTAATCAGCTTGCGCAGGGTTGCCTTTTCCAGCACAATCTCCACATAGTGGCGCAAAAAAGCGGTGGTCGGCACGGATTGTGTCAGGTTGATGAGGTATTCCGTTCCGCCAATGCCATCCAGCGCGCCAACGCGGGATAGTTCCGCGTCCATGGTGATCAGATCCACATTGCGTGCCTGCGCGAATAATTGAGCCATGGCGCGGTAAATCACCTGGTGTTGGGGGTGATAAAAGTCCTCCGCGACCAGGGTCTCCATCACCAGCAGCAAGCCGGCAGGGTCCCGCATGGCGGCGCCCAAAACGGCGCGCTCCGCTTCCAGGCTTTGGGGCAAAACCCGGACCAAATCACCTGTGGAATAGGTGCTCACATTCTCCTCCGATGGGTTATATCGCCGCGCTTCAACGGATTGACGTGACGCGGACGGTCATATTCACCTTGACGCCGGCATACAGGCTGATGGTGATTTCGGTATCCCCGGCGGTGCGAATGGGCTCTGCCAGTTCAATCTTGCGCCTGTCAATCTCGACATTGTGCTGCGCGTTCAAAGCGTCCGCGACCTCCTGGTTGGTGACGCTGCCGTACAGTTTGCCGCGCTCACCGCCTTTGGCTTCCAGGTGAATGACCTTGCCTTTCAGTTCCGCGGCAATGCCTTCGGCCTCCTGGATACGGGCCGCTTCCTTTTCGCGCTCGATCTCATTGCGGCGCTCGACTTCCGCAACCGCTTTGGGTGTGGCTTCCATAGCCCATTTCCTGGGGAAGAGGAAATTGCGCGCGTATCCGTTAGATACGTTGAGAATCTGGTTGCGCTTACCAGTTCCCGGCACGTCCTGTAACAAAATGACTTTCATTGTTGGCCTCCTTATATCAATTATCGTTCAAAGGGCAGTTTGCTGTTTTCGTCAACCCGCAGTTTGCGCGGATCCATTACCTGGTCATATACCCCCAGAATCATCGCGACAGGGGAGAGGATCATAAACAGCAACAGTAAGAGAATGAACCGGAAGACCGGCCTGGTCCCGCGGCGCTTCATGATGTAGTTCAAATAGCTCATGCCCTGGATTGCGTAAAAGGCAAAGAAGACGTTGTACATCATCTGCCCGGCGATGCGGAAGACCGGGTTCGCGGTCAGAATAGTCATCAGGTAACCCAGCGCCAATACAGACATCCGGCGTCCGAGCGACCTGGATATAAACCATTTGGAAAAAGGCGGCATGTCCAGGCTGGGCGCAGTATCATAGCGGGTCGCCAGTTTGATGGCCAGCCCCGTGCCGGCAAACGCAGTTGTGATGGTGTAGCTGGTCAGCAACCCGGGCAGCAGGCTGGCCGTGAGCGCGGTGATGCGCGCGGAAATCTGCTTGTAAAACTCCGCGATTACCTCTGGTTTAAAGGTCCACCCGCCGTATTGCGTGCTTTCAAACAATTGGGATTCTGCCTCCTGTCCGTGGGACAAAAGACCGCCGCGCCAGAAGGTGTACAGCAGGTTATCCCGGGCAGGGAAGTTCTCAAGCCCTGTAATCGCTTCCTTGGCGATTGCTTCATACAGGTTGCCGCCAGCCTCCCGCTGCAGCGCGATAAAAACAACCAGCATGCTGACGATAAAGGTGCCAAGGACAATGGCCGCTGTCTTAAAAAAAGGAACGCGCATCTCCAGGCAGGTGGCGAAGGCGGCTGTCATGGGCAGCAGGTAAACCGCCAGCCACAGCCCACCGTTGCCGTACACAGTTTTTGACGCGATCAAAATCAGCACCAGGCAAAAAAACGCGGGCACAATGCCAGCAAGCGCAACCACCAGCAACAACAAGACAGGAAAGAGAATGATGCCCGTCCCCAGAAAACTGACCGCCGGCAAAAAGGACATTTGCAAAAAGAAGACCAATGCGCCGATCATCAACATCCAGACCAAAGCCTGTTTGGGGGTAGTAAAAAGCCGGGCAGTGTGCATGAATGTTTCGTTCCTCATCCTCGTGTGTTTATCCGTTAATTTTAGTGCCGCGGCATGAACCTGTCAAGAATTGGACATAGCAAGCACAAGGTATGCCTTAGAGAATCACATCGCAAACGACATCGTCCAGCACTGCCATCACATAGGGTTTGCCGCGCTCGTTGAGCTTTTGCAGCGCGATGTCCTCAGTATTGAAGGGGACAGCTTGCCCCTGCGTGGTGAGCACCGTAAAGGACCGCGGCAGATCGCTTGTAAAACTGGCCGCGATATAGGTGCCGTTGTTGCCGTTTTTGTTGAAATAGAAGGAATGCACGCCTTTACCAGCCCGTCGCTGGCTGTCAATCATGTTGCCGGGCACACGTTTCATGTACCCGCGCTCGCTGATGAGCAACAGCATATCGCTGTTTTGAATGCCGCCAGCCGCGATCAAGCGGTCTTTTGGCGCAAGGCGCATCCCAATCACCCCGCGGGTGACGCGGCCTGTGGCTGACACTTCATCAACCGCGAAGCGGATTAACATGCCAGACTTGGAGAGGCAGTAGATGTCATCCTGCGATTTGAGGGTTGTGACACCAATCACGCTGTCGTTCTTCGCAAGGCCAATGGCCGCCACCTTGCTGCGGCGCACAGCGTACTCCGAGAAGAGGCTGCGCTTGACCATGCCGCGCTTGGTGAAGAAAAACAGGTCCGGCTCATTTAACAAGTCGTTGTTGGGCATCAAGATGACGCTGACACAGTCCTCGCCGTCCTCCAGGCCGTTGAGCACGCCTGCCAGCACGGTGCCGCGGTCGCGCGGGCGGAAGGATTCCTCTATCTGGGCAACTGGCACCTGGTAGCAGTTTCCGATCTGGGTGAAGAAGAGAAGCGTCTGGTCTGTCATGGCGTTGAAGACATACCAGTTTTGCTCGTTCTGGGTGCTGGGCAACTCCAGCTTGTCAAAGACCCGTCTGTGCATCCGGCGTAACTGGCCGCCCCGCGTGATGACCACGATGGTCTCCTCGGGGGCGGGCACCTCTGTTGCCTGGATTAAGGCCGCTTCCTCCTCATCCTGCTTGATGATCTGGGTTCTTCTGTCATCCCCGTATTTCTTGGCGATGTCCAGCAACTCCTCCTTGATGACCGCAATCAGCTTGCGCTCATGCTTGAGGATGGCTTCCAGTTTGGCAATCAAATTGACCGTTGCGGCATGTTCCTCCCGTAAGGTGAGGATTTCAAGGCCTGTCAAGCGCTGCAGGCGCAGATCCAAAATTGCCTGCGCCTGAATATCCGTAAAATCAAACCGGGCCATCAAGCGCTCTTTGGCTTCCTTGGCGTTCTTGGACGCGCGGATGAGGGCGATGATCTCATCCAGGTTATCAACGGCAGTAATCAGGCCATCCAGGATGTGCAGACGGTGCTTGGCCTGCTCCAGATCATACTGCGTGCGCTTGGTGACAACATTTTTCTGGTGTTTGATATAGTGCGTGAGCGCTTCAATCAGCCCCATCAAAACGGGTTTGCCCTCCGCGATTGCCACCATGTTCACCCCGAAGGTGACTTGCAGGTCGGAGTAGCGGTACAGTAAGGCAAGGACCGCCTGCGGGTCCACATCCCGCTTCAATTCTATCACCGCGCGCAGGCCGGTGCGGTCGGATTCATCGCGAATATCATAAATACCGCCCAGCGCGGCCTTTTTTTCCTCCGACAGCCGCAGGATTTTCTCCAGCATCTGGGCTTTGTTGACCTGGTAGGGCACCTCAGTGATGCACAGCAAATGCCGGCCTGATTTGCCCGGCTCAATATCTACTTTTGCGCGCAGGGTGAGTTTGCCGCGCCCGGTCTCATACGCCGCGCGGATTTCCTTGGTATCCAGCAGGATGCCGCCGGTTGGAAAGTCGGGTGCCGGCATGAGGGCCATCAAGTCATCCAGGGTGGCGTCCGGGTTTTCCATCAAATGGATGGCAGCGTCAATCGTCTCCCGCAGGTTGTGGGGCGGGATGTTTGTCGCCAGGCCTACCGCAATGCCGGACGCGCCGTTGACCAGCATGTTCGGATAGCGCGCGGGGAGCAGGTCCGGCTCCTTTATGGTGTCATCAAAGTTAAGGCGGTGGGGGACAGTGTCCTTCTGCAGGTCGCGCAGCATCTCCAGCGCCAGCGGGGACATACGCGCTTCGGTGTAGCGCATGGCAGCCGCAGTATCCCCGTCGATGGAACCAAAGTTACCGTGGCCGTCCACCAGCATCCCGCGCATGGAAAAAGGCTGTGCCATGCGCACCAGGGCGTCGTATACCGAGGTCTCTCCATGTGGGTGGTACTTGCCCAGGCAGTCCCCAACGATACGCGCGCACTTGCGGTGCGGCTTGTCCGGACTTAGGGACAACTCATGCATGGCATACAGAATGCGCCGCTGCACCGGCTTTAATCCATCCTCCACCCGCGGCAGCGCGCGTTCCATGATGACGTGCTCGGCATAGGGCATCATGCTGCCCGCCAGCACCTCCTCCAGGGAAGACTGGATGACTTCGTTGAGCCGTTCTTCAAAAGGTTGTTTAGATTTTGCCATGCTACTCCTCAGGACTGCCGGTCAAGAAACAGGTCCGGCTTGTTGAAATTTGCGTTTTCGCTGATGTACTCCCGCCGCGGCTCCACCTTGTCACCCATTAGGATGGTAATCAGGCGGTCGGACTCGGCCCCGTCTTCTATGGTGACCTGGGTCAGCCGCCGCTGGCTGGGATCCATCGTGGTGTGCCACAACTGGTCCGGGTTCATCTCGCCCAGGCCTTTGTAGCGCTGCAGGGTATAGTTTTTTCCCTTGGGCAGGAGGGTGTTTAATTCCTTGTCGTCATAGGCATACAGTTCCTTGTTGCCCGTTTTTATCAGGTACAAGGGCGGCATGCCGATATAGACATGGCCGGCGCTGATTAAATCGCGCATGTACCTAAAGAAAAAGGTGAGCAAAATGGCGCGGATGTGCGCGCCGTCCTGGTCCGCGTCTGACAGGATGATGACCTTGTCGTACTTGAGGGATTTCAGGTTGAAATCCCGGTCAATATTGGTACCCAGCGCTGTGATGATGGAGCGGAACTCCTCGTTGGCCAGCACCTGGTCAATGCGTTTTTTCTCAACATTCAAGGGCTTCCCGCGCAGGGGAAGGATGGCCTGGAACCGCCGGTCGCGCCCCTGCTTGGCGCTGCCGCCGGCGCTGTCGCCTTCCACGATAAACAGTTCATTCTCCCTGGGGTTCCGCCCGGTGCAGCTGGACAGCTTGCCCACCAGGGGCGCTGCTTCCAGCTCGCTCTTGGTGCGGGCTACATCACGCGCCTTGCGCGCGGCCTCACGAACTTTGGCGGATTTGATGGATTTCTCAATAATCTTCTGCGCGACAGCAGCATTACGGAGGTCTTCCAGATACTCGGACAATTTTTGCAAAGCCAGCGCTTCAATCACCGGCCGCACCTCGGTGTTGCCAAGGCGTCCTTTGGTTTGCCCTTCAAACTGCGGGCTGGGCACTTTGACAGCCAGCAGGGCTGTCATCCCTTCGCGGTAGTCTTCGCCGGACAGGTTGTTGTCCTTTTCCTTAAGCGCGCCGATTTTACGCGCGTAATCATTGAACGCTTTGGTCAGCGCGGTACGGAAGCCCACCTCATGGGTGCCGCCTTCGCCGGTGGGGATGTTGTTGACATAGGAAAACAGGTTCTCCGTATAGGAGTCTGTAAACTGAATCGCGGCCTGCATCACAATGTCGTCCCGCGTGCCTTCCAGCAGAATGATGCTGTCATGCAGCGCGTTCTTATCTGTGTTGAGGAAAGTGACATAGTCCGAGATGCCGCCGCCATACTGAAAGGTTTTGGTTTCCTTGCTTTGGGCGCTCGCGCGCTCATCCGTGAACTTGATCATCAAACCTTTGTTTAAATAGGCTAGTTCTCGCAAACGTCTGGAAACCAACTCGGCATTGAATTGGGTGTCCTCAAAAATGGCGGCATCAGGCAAGAAGCGCACTAAGGTGCCGCGTTTACGGGTATTGCCGACGCGGACCAGGCCTTCATCCGTCTGCCCGGGCATCACCTTTTTGGTCTTGGGGTTCACCTTGGTATGAAAACGGATCTTCCAGTGCGTCCAGTCCCGGAAGCTTTCGACTTCCATCCATTCGCTCAGCGCGTTCACGACAGAAGCGCCCACCCCGTGCAGGCCGCCGGAGTAACTGTAGTTGTCATGATCAAACTTGCCGCCTGCGTGCAGCTTGGTATAAATCACTTCGATGCCGGAGATCTTGAGCACCGGGTGCTCATCCACCGGCACGCCGCGGCCGTTGTCCCATACGCTGGCCGAGCCATCCTGATGCAGGGTGACGGCTACCTCGGTCGCAAAATCGTTGGATGCCTCATCAATCGCGTTGTCCACGATCTCCCACAACAAATGATGCAGCCCTCTTGAGCCGGTGGAACCAATATACATACCAGGACGGAGCCTGACCGCGTCAAGCTGCTCCAGTACCTGGATATTCTCGGATGTGTAGTTTTGTGCCATGTAGTATCTCCTTGTTTTTTGCGGGGCAAAAGGCAGCCCGGCGCGGGTTTAACCTTGTAGATAGTACCATATCAGACCAAAGCAGACAAGGAAAAATCCGCAGGCGACATGGTTTACAAGGGGATTAACCTGTGGTAAGATACCACTTGTGGCATTAACCGCAAGCACGGGTCTGCGATTCTCCAACGCGTTGCTGTGTTTACGGGGATAATAAGACGACGCCACCCGTCAATAAGGAGGAAACCCATGGATAAGGAAAAGAAAGCCCAGATCATGCAGAAGTTCGCCCGTCATGAAGGCGACACCGGTTCACCCGAGGTGCAGGTTGCCCTGCTCACCGCGCGCATCAACCACTTAAACGAGCACCTCAAGCTCAACAAGAAAGACCACCACAGCCGCAGGGGCCTGCTGCTCATGGTTGGTCAGCGCAGGGGATTGCTGGACTACCTAATGCGCACCGATATCGAGCGCTACCGCAGCCTGATCGCCGAACTGGAACTGCGCAAGTAAACGACAACAAGCGGTCGAAACCCGGCAAGCGGGTTTCGGCTTTTTTGATGGAAGGGCGTATGGCAGTGCCAGCGCCAGAAGAGGAGAGAGAAAGAATGGAACACAAGATCTACACAATGGAATTTGCCGGGCGTCCCCTGAGCTTTGAGTTTGGGAAGTATGCCGGGCAGGCTGCTGGCTCCACGCTGGTGCGCTATGGCGACACCGCGCTGATGGTCAGCGCTACCGTATCTGACAAACCCCGCGACGGCGTGGATTTCTTCCCGCTGAGCGTGGATTACGAAGAAAAGCACTACGCGGTTGGCAAAATCCCCGGCGGGTTCATCAAGCGCGAAGGCCGCCCGACGGAAAAAGCCATCCTCACCTGCCGGCTGATTGACCGGCCGCTGCGCCCCCTGTTTGAAAAAGGTATGCGCAATGATGTGCAAATCGTCGCGACCTCCCTGTCTGTTGACACCAACAACCCGCCGGATATCCCCGCCATGCTGGGCTCCTCCATCGCCCTGGCTGTGAGCGATATTCCCTGGGCGGGCCCCACCGGCTCCGTTCTGGTTGGCAGGGTCAACAACAAATTGATCCTCAACCCTGACGAAGCGCAGCGCGAAATCAGCGATTTGCACCTGGTGGTTTCCGGCACCAAGGACGCCATCATGATGGTGGAAGCCGGCGCCAACGAGTTGAGTGAAGACGTCATGCTGGATGCCATCATGTTCGCGCATGAGGCCATCAAGGAATTGGTCGCTTTCCAGGAGCAAATCGTCGCTGAAATCGGCAAAGAAAAGCGTCAGTTTCCGCTGGTCACCACCGGCGATGATGTCATCAACGCGGTGCGAGCGTTTGCCTATGACAAGGTTAAATACAGCTTTGAAGCCTTTGACCGCGAGGAACGCCATGCCCGTGAGGAGCAGGTGAAGGAAGAAGTCAAAACCCATTTTGCGGAAATCTTCCCCGAGCGTGACGGCGAGGTGAGCGATGCCCTGTACAACCTGACAAAGGAAGTCATGCGCCGCAAGATCCTGGACGAAGGCATCCGCCCGGATGGCCGCCAGGAAACCGAAGTGCGCCCTATCTGGTGCGAAGTGGGCATTCTGCCGCGCACCCATGGCAGCGCGGTCTTTACCCGCGGGCAGACCCAAGCGCTCACCGTGACCACGCTGGGCAGCCTGCGCGACGCGCAGATTCTGGATGGCCTCTCCAACGAGGACTCCAAACGCTATATCCACCACTACAACATGCCGCCCTACGCCACCGGCGAAGCGGGCAGGATGCGCTCACCCGGCCGCCGCGAGATTGGCCATGGCGCCCTGGCAGAACGCGCGCTGGAGCCTGTGATTCCAAGTGAGGATGATTTCCCGTACGCCCTGCGCCTGGTCAGCGAAATCCTGTCCAGCAACGGGTCCTCTTCCATGGCATCTGTCTGCGGCAGCACCCTGTCCTTGATGGACGCGGGCGTCGCCATCAAAGCGCCGGTCGCCGGCATCGCGATGGGCTTAATCAAGGATGACGGGAGTGATAAGGTTGCCGTATTGACCGACATCCTGGGTCTGGAAGACTTCCTGGGCGACATGGACTTTAAAGTAGCCGGCACCATGAACGGCATCACCGCCATCCAGATGGACATCAAGATCAAGGGCATTGACCAGCCCATCCTCAAGCGCGCGCTGGAGCAGGCGCTCAAGGGCAGGCTGCATATCCTGGAGATCATGCTCAAGACCTTGCCTGCGCCCAGGCCGGAGCTGAGCAAATACGCGCCCAAGATCGTCACCTTCATCATCAACCCCGACAAAATCCGTGAGGTGATTGGGCCGGGCGGCAAGATGATCAACAAAATCATCGCGGATACCGGTGTCAAGATTGACATTGAGGACGACGGCCGTGTCGCCATCGCCACACCGGATGAAGAAGCGGCTGCCAAGGCCCGCCGCATCATCGAAGGCATCGCCAAGGATGTCGAGGTGGGTGAGGTGTATGAGGGCAAGGTGGTCCGCATCCTCAGCACTATGGGCGCCTTTATAGAGCTGCTGCCCGGCAAGGACGGCCTGCTGCACATCTCCAAGATGGCCAATGAGCGTGTGGAGAAGGTGGAGGATGTCATGTCCATTGGTGACGTGGTAGAGGTCAAGGTGTCAGAGATAGACGCCCAGGGCCGCATCAACCTGCTGCGCAACGACATGGAATACAAGCCCCGCACCTTCAACCGCCAGGGCCCTGGCGGTCAGGGCGGTGGCCGCCCGCCGCGCCGTGATGGCCGTCCACCCCGCCGCACCAACGACTGATCTTTCTTAAATTTGTAAGCACAACCAAAAACGGCTTGTCCCCAGCGTGAGGCAAGCCGTTTGTGCAAGTTATCATAAGAACAGGAACACCAAAATGATTCAAACACATGTATTGTCAAACGGCATGCCACTGATGATGGAGCGCTTGCCCTACCTGCGCAGCGCGTCCATTGGCGTGTTTGTCAAAGCCGGCTCCATTATGGAGACTGATGAGGAAAGCGGGCTGTCCCACTTTATTGAGCACATGGCTTTTAAAGGCACAGCCAACAGGAGCGCGCGGCAGATCGCGGAGGAGATCGACTTGATCGGCGGCAATGTCAACGCCGCCACCAGCAAGCTGAACACAAGCTACTACGCCCGCATTACCGACAAGGACCTGCAAAAGGCTTTGAACCTGCTGGCTGATATGATGATCAACCCGCGCTATGAGGACAGTGATTTCCAGAAGGAACAGGAGGTCATCCTGGAAGAAATCGCCATGGAAGCGGATACCCCCGAAGATCTTGTTTTCAACCTCCTGCATGAGGGCATATACCAGGGCCAGACCCTCTCAAAAACCATTCTGGGCACAGGCAAGAGCATCCTGTCCCAGACGCCCGATGCCTTGAATACCTTCAGGCAGCGGTATTATCAGCCGCACAACGCGGTGCTTTCCGTTGTAGGGTGCTTTGACCCGCAGCAGCTGATCACCTGGGCAGAGGAAGCCTTTGGCGCCTGGCAGGGGAAGGGGCGTATTGAATACCCCAGGAACCAGTTTAAAGCTGATACACCGCTTCTAACCTTTAACAAGGATGTGGAGCAAGTACAGCTGTGTTTAAGCTTCCCAGGCCTTGAAAGCATGCATGATGACCGCTTCGCGATGGCAGCTTTTTCCACCATGTTTGCCGGCGGTGTCTCCTCCCGCCTGTTCCAAAAAATCCGTGAGGAGGAAGGCCTTGTCTACCATATCTATTCCGCGGCTGTTGCTCACCCGCATTGCGGGGAGTTCACCGTCTATGCCGCCTGCACACCGCAAAAACTGAAGCGCGTCATGGAATTGATCAAACAGGAAGCGGCGCTGGTGATTAAAGACGGCATCAGCAAGGCGGAGTTCGCGCAGACGATGGCGCAGATGAAAACCAGCTTTGTTTTGAGCATGGAAAGCGCGTATCAGCGCATGGCAGGCATGGGCATTGTCAAACTGACGCACGACAAAACCATTGATCCCAAAGAAACCCTGGCCAAACTGCGCAAGGTGAGCTTGCGGGATGTCAACCGGGTCGCCAGGCAGGTGCTCAGCCCTGAGCCGGTGATCGCCGCGGTAGGCAAGCAAATCACAAAACATTTTAAATAAGGAGATACCATGGACAGACTGGAGCACATGTTGAGCATCCAAAAAAGCCTCAACGATGCCATCAAGGACAAACGAAACCTGCACGATATCGACCCCATGACCTGGATGCAGAAGTACACGCTGGCCATGCTCAGCGAAATGGCGGAACTGCTGGATGAGGTCAACTTCAAGTGGTGGAAGAACGAAAAACCGGTTGACGAGGCAGCGCTGAAGGAAGAAATAGTAGATATTTTCCATTTCTACCTCAGCATGTGCTTGGCTGCAGGCCTGGACGCGGAGGAAATGTATCAGATTTACCTGCGTAAAAACGCGGAAAACTTCGCGCGTCAGGAAGGCAAAAGCAAAAAGCCCGGTTACGCGGTGGAATAAGCGCCCCCTATTTCATGACAAATATATTGCCAACTGTTTCATTCTTGAAACAATCCTGGCTTTCAGGTAAAATGGACGCAAGGAGGCGATATACATGAAGCGTTTGATTCACCATAGCCTGTTCGCATCCATACTATTGGTTTGTCTGTTGTTTGTTAATTCCGGCTTGGCAACTCAATCTGTTGAGTTGGAGATGACCGAATTCAATGATTCAAAAGTGGAAATCCCCCAATTGACGGGGATGGACAACAGCTTTGTTGAAAATACCATCAACGAGGCCATTAAAGCCGCGGCGGCAGATCACCTCAATACCCTGAGCCTGCTGCAATCGGGCACCCCAGGGCAGCTGACAGTCAAGGGCAAGTATACTGTAATCCCTTCCCGTGATGGGCATGATCTTTTGTCCATTCTTCTCACAGCGCAAGGCCGCATGCCCACTGGAAGGCCTGGGCACCAGCAGATTCCGCTGTCCTTTGATCTGGCAAACGGGCAAAGTGTTACGGCTGAACAGATATTTAAGGATACTGCAGCGGCCCAAACCTGGTTTGAGGTGAAGGTAGCTGAGATTTTTGAGGAAACGCTGTCCAACTACCTCGATATTGAAGATTTGAAACCTTTTCCGCTGGAGCGCTTTCTGATTGATGAAACCGGGATTACCTTCTATTATCCGGACAACACCCTCACCTGGCTGTCCGGCCAGACCGCTTCCATCCATTTTCTGTATCACGAGATATTGGATCAACTAAAGCTTGAGGAGCAGAGTTTTCTTGGCAACCTGGGTGTTTTGGAACGGTTAAAGCCTGATGAACAAAGCCAGGCGCGCATTAAGGACATCGTCAAAGATGGCCGCCTGCCCGGCTTTGACATCCGCCTGGGCGAGAAGATGCTGGACATCCAGGAGCAATTTGGCCTCCTGTATGATCCGGAAGGCTTCGCAGAGGGGGAGAGCGTCCAGCTGGAGGACGACCGCTACCGCGAGACCCTGCTGATTGCCTATGGCGACGGGTTGCTGGACGGCATCCTGAGCAAGCGGATGAACTTGTTAGGGCTGATAACGGGGCTTAGCACACAGGACGACGTCCAAAGCGTGCTGGGCGAACCCTTCACCAGCCTGGACATGACGGATACCGCGGCGGCCTTATACAAACTGCCGGTTGGCGTCATGGATGTTTATCCGGTTGAAGGGGTGGAACTGCGGATGTATTACCAAGAAGACCGCGTTTTATATGCGGTCTGGATTCAAACCATCAAGTAAAGGAAGAGCGACGTGAGCACTGCGGCAAGAAAGAAAACCAAACAAGTCATTCAATCCACTGACCGGGGCGGGGCTATCCTGCTGCCCTTTGGCGTGGTGGTGATTGCCTTTGGCTTGATGCTTTTGCTGGGTGCCACGCTGCAAACAGCGTCCAGCGCGCTGAATTTGTTCAAATATATGGCCATCGGCCTGGGCGGCGGACTGTATATCATGGTTCCGGTTATGGTAATTTGGCTGGGCTGTATCCTGGTCGTTTCCGCCAAGCGCTATGTGTCCATCTATCCTTTCCTCATCAGCCTGCTTTTATTGATGTGTCTTGGCGCATTTTTAACGCTT
This sequence comes from Clostridiales bacterium, assembly GCA_012837525.1. Classification (GTDB taxonomy): domain Bacteria; phylum Bacillota; class Clostridia; order Christensenellales; family Aristaeellaceae; genus UBA6115. The sequence goes on from DUQZ01000021.1 coordinate 39,377, forward strand.
ACCCTGCGGGTTAATGATCAGACGTATCCCAACCTGATGCACTATATCAAAAACCTGAATTCCCTGCGCGGCGCGTCCTATCCGGACAGCATGGGGGAATACCTGCACGAGGCATACCACCGCTACAACGGCCTGCGCAGCGACAATAATTTCTACCCCGGCGGAGGCGTGCTGGGGATGCTGATCGCCTACCCATTGTTTATCACGCTGGGCAACCTGGGCGCCACGGTGCTGATTGTCTTTTTGATCATCGCGCTGATCTTCGCGCTGCTGCGCATCAGCCCTGCCCGGCTTGCTTCAATGATCAACCAGAAGGTGAACAGCCTGGCCTCAAGGCAGCCTGAACAAGCTAACCGTCCAGCTTCCAAGCCCGTAATCCAGCAGGGGATGCAAGACGCGCAGGTTGCAGATCAGCCACATGTGCAGCAGCAGTTGTATTCGGAGGACCTGTACGCGCAGCCAGTGAATACCGCCAGCGCGGAGCCTCAATGGCAGCAACAGGGCATGGACACTGTCTTCACGCAGGATCAGGGCGGCTATATGGAACCTGAACCCCAGCCAGCAGCCTGGGGGCAAACCGCGCCGTACCCGACCCAGCAATACACGCCTGTTCAAACTGATCTGCCTGAGGAAACAGAGCCAGGCTTCATCCCGCAAACGGCGGATACCTTTTATGAGGAGTTTACGCAACCTGTTTATCAGCCTGCGGAGAAACCTGCCAGACGGACCAGACGGACTGCGCCAACCGCGCCTGCCTCCCAGGACCTGGGGGAACAACCTGTTTTACCAGAGCCTGTTTACACCCAGCCAGTTACGGAAGAAAAGCCGCTGCGGCGCGAACCGCAAAGGACAAGAGAAACTGCGGAATCCGCTCCTTTACATGAGTCGGTTGAGAGCACAAGGCAAATTCCGGAGCAAGTACAGGAGCCTGCTCCTCCCAAACCGGACACATCCCGGGCGTCTGTGCCCAGCCAACCCGCCGTGCCAGTACATACCGACCCTGCTGTGCCGTTAAGCGGTCAGCGCGTCGCGATCCAACAAAAAGCCGCGCCCAAATCCAATGCCCTGGATGGCATGGCGCGCAAAAAGGATCCGCAGCAAATCAAACTGGCGCTGGACGATTATGAAGTGCCGCCCAAGCGCTTGTTGACCGCGCCGCCGCCAGAAAGCCAGACAGACACCACACAGGAGGATTTGAAGCGGGGCGAGAAGCTGATTGAAACCCTGAAAAGCTTCCAGATCACCGCGCATTTGCACGACATCGTACACGGCCCCACAGTAACACGCTTTGCCATCCGCCTGGCGGAGGGCATCAATGTGAACAAGCTGCGCAATGTGATGGATAACCTGACCATTGAATTAAAGGCCAAGGGAGATATCCGCGCTGAGATGCCCATCCCCGGTACCTCTTTTGTTGGGCTTGAAGTATCCAACGACAAGACCACCAAGGTCTTCCTGCGTGAGGTGCTGGAATCCACCCGCATGAAGGAAAACCCCTCTCCAACCGCTGTGGCGCTGGGGAAGGACATCACCGGCACACCCATTGTGTGTGAGCTGATGGATATGCCGCACCTGCTGATCGCGGGCGCTACCGGCAGCGGTAAATCCGTTTGCATCAACAGCATTATCTGCAGCATCCTCTATCGCGCGTCCCCCCGGAATGTTCGCCTGATTATGGTGGACCCCAAGTTTGTAGAGCTGCAGCCCTATAACGATGTGCCGCATCTGATGATGCCGGTCATCACGGATGCCAAAAAGGCGACAGCCGCCTTGGACTGGGTTTGCCAGGAGATGGATGAACGCTACCAGATTTTGGTTGACGCGGGCGTGCGCAACCTGGATGCTTACAACAAACGTTTGGGGCCGGATGAGGAGCCGCTGCCACGCATCATCGTCATTGTGGATGAAATGGCTGATTTGATGACCACCAGCGGCAAGATGATTGAGGACCACATCAAGCGCATCACAGCCAAGGCGCGCGCTGCCGGCATCTGCCTGATCCTGGCGACACAGCGGCCCTCGGTCAACATCATAACGGGCGTGATCAAGGCAAATATCCCCGGTCGTATCGCCTTCAGGGTCAGTTCTCCTTTTGACAGCAAGACCATCCTGGACAACAACGGGGCGGAGAAGCTGCTGGGCTATGGCGACATGTTGTTCCGCTCCACAACGCGTGAGCCCATTCGTGTGCAAGGCTGCTTCGTATCTGATAAAGATGTGGAGCAGACAGTGGAATACATCCGCAGCCGCAACAAGGCCAATTACAACCTTGACATGGTGGAACATGTCGAAAAATCCGAATCCGGTGATAATAACGGCAGCATGGGTGAGGGCATGGACGGCGGTGACATCGAGTTTGACGAGCTGCTGCCCCAGGCCATCGAAATGGCGGTAGAGGCAGGGCAGATGTCCATCAGTATGCTCCAGCGCGTGCTGCGTGTGGGCTATGCCAGAAGCGGCCGCCTGATTGATGAGATGGAGCGCAGGGGCATTATTTCCGCCAGCGAAGGCACCAAGCCCAGGAAAACGCTGATGACCCGGGAACAATACATGGCCTATCAGGAGCAGGCAGAGTTCTAAATACACCTTATAATTTAATATCCCTGTATTTGTGTTTTTAAGCATGGATTTGAACTGTTTAGACCTGTAAAAGGTGGTTATAATAACAGGTTATTTCGTTGACTTATTCGTTTGTTCATGTTAATATTTTTCGTGTTCATCGTGCTTTATTAGGTTCAGATTGGCAGGAGAATTGATGAGGGTTTATCAGCTTGAGACGCTCCCATTTGGCGCCGTCGCGCCGTCAGTGATTTGCCTTGGCGTGTTTGACGGGGTTCATCTGGGACATCAACAGCTGATAAAAGAATGCCTGAAGACAGCGAAGGAAAAGCACCTTTTGCCAGTCGTGCACACCTATGAGCCGCTGCCCATGCGCGTCATCGCGCCTGATCATCAGCTGTTGGAACTCACCACCACAAACGAGCGATTGGAACTGATTGTGCGCTATGGCATCAAGGACATCGCCATCAGCCGGTTTGATGAAACCATGCAGCACACCAGCGGGCTTGATTTTTTTAAGCAGGTGCTTCTGGGCAAGTTGAACGCAAGGCACATTGTCGCAGGGTTTGACCACCGCTTTGGGTTTAAAGGCGACACCGATACAGGCAAACTCAAAGCACTGTGCGAAGGGGAAGGCGTCGGGTTTTCCTTGATATCACCCGTGAAAACGCCGTCTGGACAGGTCATTTCAAGCTCTGCCATCCGCAAAGCGATCAAAGACAGGGACTATGCGCTGGCAGAGGAGATGCTGGGCCGTCCCCTTGAGGACACGATGAAGCAACGGCTACACATTACTGATGAGCCGGGAAGGTATAACGGAGGTTTGACTGAATGAAGAACCGCATTTACGCATGGATTGTCCTGGGCGCGATTACCATCGTGGCCGGGCTGGGTCTTGCGCTCACCTATGGGGTGACCAAGGAACCCATCCGCCTGCAGGGAATCGCCGCGGAGGAACAGGCCAAAAAGGATGTCATGCCGGGCGCCGACACCTTTGAAGAATTGGCGCTTGAGGACGGCAAGACGCTGTTTGTCGCCAAAAAGGGTGATGAGGTCCTGGGCTATGTCGGCAAGATGGAAGCCAAGGGTTACGGCGGGCCGATCGAGGTCATCACTGGCGTAACGGAGGATGGCACCATCACAGGGATCAATGTCGGCGGCAGCGCGTTTGCCGAGACACCCGGCCTGGGCGCCAAAGCGAAGGATGCGGATTTCACCGCGCAGTTCACCGGCAAAAAAAGCCCGGTGCGGCTGGGTGACGCCGCGCAGGATAACGCGGTGGATGCCATCACAGCAGCTACTATCACCAGCAACGCGGTGCTGGGCGCTGTCAACAATGTGGCCAAGCAGGTCAAAGCCTATCTCAATCCAGACGCGGACAAACCGGTCATGATTGCCGAGGGTGTATCCTACGGCGGTGAAGCAGTTGGGTTTGCGGGCGCGGATCACCCCGTCGCGGTTGTTGTAACCGTCAAGGATGACGGCACCATCAGCGCGCTGAAAGTGGGGGATGAGCGCTTCAACGAGACGGAAGGCTACGGCGCTGCTGCACTTGAGGCAGATTTTGCCGCGCAGTTTGTGGGCAAGTCCCTGCCCATCAAGCTGGAAGATATCGATGGCATCTCCGGTGCGACCGTCACGAATAAGGCGGTTATTGAGGCCATCAACACCGCATTTGAAACAAAGAACGAGGTCGCTGGCCCCGCGCCCGAAGGCATCACCTATGCCGGGAGCGCGGTTGGCTTTGCCGGCAAGGACAACCCCATCGCAGTTCAGGTGACCGTCAAGGATGACGGCACCATCACCGCGCTGACCATTGGCGATGACAGCTTCAACGAGACAGAAGGCTACGGCGCCGCGGCGCTTGAGCCTGCCTTTGCCCAACAGTTTATGGGCAAGGCGCTGCCTGTCAAGCTGGAGGACATTGATGGCATCTCCGGCGCGACCATCACCAACAAGGCTGTGATTGAAGCCATCAACAAGGCCTATGAGGACAAGAACGTCATCAGTGAAACTGCCGCCGCAACCGCCAAGCCTACTGCGGAAGCGACCGCCACGCCCGAACCCGTAGCGATTCCGGAGGGCGCGCTCACGGCTGCCAAAGATGGATTTGCAGGCCCGGTCGCCGTCGCGGTCACCTTTGATGAGAACGGCAAGATCACCTTCCTGCACATTGGCGATGACCAGTTTAAGGAAACCAAGGGCTATGGCCTGGCCGCGCTGGAAGCGGAGTTTAAGGACCAGTTTATCGGCAAGCTGCCGCCCCTGCGCATCCTGAAAGCGGATGAAGAGAAGACAGACGCCACCATTGACGCCATTGCCGGCGCGACCATCACCACCAACGCGGTGCTGGATGCCATCAACGAGCTGCATGCGCAGCAGTTCCCCAAGCAGGAAATCGTTGTGACCGGGGATGAGATCACTGTCACCAAACAAGGCTTCATGGGTCCAATCACCGTGAAGGTAACCTTCACGCAGGACGGCGCGATTGCCAAGCTTGATATTGTTCAGGACAGCTTTGCGGAGACCAAGGGCTATGGCGCAAAGGCGCTTGAGGACGCCTTCAAGCAACAGTTTGAGGGCAAGCAGCCGCCGCTCACCATCCGTGGGGCGGAGGACAAAGCCTCCAGCAGCAATGTGGACAACCTGCGCGATGTGGATACCGCGACCAGCGCGACCGTCACCATGCAGGCAATCATTGACGCCATCAACGAAGCGTTTGCGAACAAGCCGTAATCAGGTTGAAGTATAGAAAGGCAGGCATAAGAGCATGAAATTGAGTTTCAAAGGCGGCATCCATCCGCTGAGGGAACTGCATGAGGGCAAGGGGAAAACCCATTCACAGCCAATCCGCGACTTTGTTCCGGAGCGCGTCTGCATTCCCGTTGATATGCACATCGGCACGCCAAGCGCGCCCTGCGTGAAAAAGGGTGATCTGGTCAAACTGGGCCAGGTTATTGCGACACCGGTTGGCGGCATCGGCATCCCGGTACACGCCAGCGTTTCCGGCGAGGTTATCTCGGTTGGCCCGCGGCAGATGCTGGGCAAAACAGCCAGCACCTGCATTGAGATCGCCAATGACGGCAAGGACGAGTGGGTGGAGTTGTCTCCCCTGGGATCTGTTGACAGCGCCCCGGCTGACAAGATTGTCCAGCAGGTTAAGGACGCAGGCATTTGCGGCATGGGCGGCGCGTGCTTCCCCTCCCACATCAAGATGATGATTCCGGAGGGCAAGTCCGTTGACACCATCATCCTAAACGGCGCAGAGTGTGAGACCTTCCTCACCGCGGACCACCGCCTGATGCTGGAAGAGCCGCAGCGCATTGTGGACGGCCTGCGCCTCATCATGCGCGCGATGAAGGTGTCAACCGGCATCATCGCCATTGAGGACAACAAAAAAGACGCCATCAAGGTCATGCAGGAAGCAATCAGCGGCCTGGAAGGCATCCGTGTGGCGGTACTGAAAACCAAATACCCGCAGGGCGGTGAAAAACAGTTGATCGACGCGGTTACCAAGCGGCAGGTTCCCTCAGGGGCACTGCCCATTGACGCGCAGGTGGTTGTGTTCAATGTAGGCACAGCCGCTGCCATCGCGGACGCGGTCATTCACGGTAAACCGCTCATCAGCCGTGTAACGACGGTTACGGGCTGTGTCAACACGCCCAGCAACCTGCGCGTGCGCATCGGCACCAGTTTCCAGGATGCCATTGAGGCAGCGGGCGGTTTTTCTGAGGATCCGGGCAAGATTTTTGCCGGCGGCAGCATGACTGGTCTGTGCATCCCTGGCACCGAAGTCAGCCTGACCAAGGCCAACAACGGCATTGTGGTCCTCAATCAGAAGGATGCCGTGAAAAAGCAGCCCACACCCTGCATCCGCTGCGGGCGCTGCGTGGAAGCCTGCCCGTCCCGGCTGAACCCACAGTTTTTGAACGCGCTCAATGACCTGAGTGACCTGGCCGGCATGAAGAAGCACAATGTGATGGATTGCACCGTGTGCGGCTCCTGCTCCTATGTGTGCCCGGCCAAGATTGAACTGTGCGCCACATTCAAGGAAGCAAAAGAAAAAATTACTGCGAGGAGGGTGTAAAGGAATGAAACTGCGTCTTTCCACCGGGCCCCATCTGTTAAACCGGGAAAGCACCCAGACATTGATGCTGGATGTGCTCATCGCGCTGGTGCCCACGACTGTCGCTGGCATTTACCTGTTTGGCACAAAGGCTGCCTGGGTGCTGGCTGTGGCGGTTGTCTCCGCTGTGCTGTGTGAATACCTGTTCCAAAAGCTGTCCAAGCGGCCTGTGCGCGTGATGGATTTGTCCGCCGTCGTGACCGGCCTTATTCTGGGCCTGAATTTGCCGGCGGAAGCCCCGCTGTGGATGCCTGCCATCGGCAGCGCCATCGCCATTTTGCTGGTCAAGGAACTATTTGGCGGCATCGGCCAGAACTTTATGAACCCGGCGCTACTGGCGCGCGGCGTACTGTTGGCTTCCTGGCCAGCCCGGATGAGCGTGTATTATATCCCTGCCCGTGTGCTGGGTGTGACAGAAGTCGTGCCGGCTGGCACGGATGTGATCTCCGCCGCCACGCCCTTGATCCGCCCGGGCGGCTATCAGCTTTACGATTTGCTGATGGGCAACATCCCCGGCACCATTGGCGAAGTGTGCAAGATTGCCATTCTGATCGGTTTCCTGTATATGCTGTTCGTGGGCACCATCCGCTGGCATATCCCGGTGCTGTTTGTGGGCACGGTCGCGGTGATGACCTGGATTATGGGCGGCGATCCGCTGCGCGCTGTCCTGTCCGGTGGCTTGCTCTTTGGCGCCGTGTTCATGGCGACAGATTATGTGACAAACCCCATGCTCAAGGTGGGGCAGGTGATCTTCGCGATTGGCTGCGGCATCCTGGTAGGCGTTATCCGCATGACCAAGGCTTATCCCGAGGGCGTTACCTACGCCATCTTGCTGATGAACATTTTAACCCCGCTCATTGACCGCTGGACCAGCCGACGTGTATATGGGATGGTGAAGAAACATGCATGAGAAAAAATTGACAATGCGCGGCGTTTTCGTCAATGGGATCATTAACGAAAACCCCATTTTCCGCCTGGTGCTGGGCATCTGCCCAACCCTGGCCGCGACCACCAGCGCAACCAACGGGCTGGGCATGGGCTTGGCTGCCAGTTTTGTTCTGCTGGGCAGCAACATCGTCATCAGCCTGCTGCGCAACTTGATCCCGGATAAGGTGCGTATTCCAGCCTTTATCGTGGTCATCTCCACCTTTGTGACCATTGTCCAGCTGCTGATGCAGGCCTTTGTACCCGCGCTGTATGACGCCCTGGGGTTGTTTATCCCGCTGATTGTGGTTAACTGCATTATCCTGGCGCGCGCGGAGGCGTTTGCCAGCCGCAACTCCTTGCTGTTGTCCGCGGCTGATGGCCTGGGCATGGGCATGGGCTTTACCATCGCGCTGATTATCATCGGCGGCATCCGCGAGCTCCTTGGCAGCGGCACCATCTTTGGCACCGCCCTGTTTGGCGCCTCTTTTGAGCCGATGCTGCTGGCTGTCATGGCCCCGGGCGGCTTCCTTGTGCTGGGCCTTGTGTTGGGCCTGGTAAACGCCATCACCAACCGCATTAACGCCAGGAAAGGAGCGGAAGTATAATGGAATTGACCTTAACCAATTTCCTGCTGTTCATGGTCAACTGTGTATTGACCAATAACTTCATTTTCTCCCGGTACCTGGGTTGCTGTCCCTTTTTGGGCGTATCCAGCAAGGTGGAAACCGCCTCTGGCATGGGCATCGCGGTTACCTTTGTAATGGCGCTGGCTTCCCTGTTTACCTACTTTGTGTATCATTATGTGTTGGTTCCGCTGCAGTTGGCTTATCTGATTACCATTTCATTCATTCTGGTCATCGCTTCCCTGGTGCAGTTTGTGGAGATGTTCATGAAGAAATCCATGCCCTCCCTGTACAACGCGCTGGGCATCTACCTGCCGCTGATCACCACCAACTGCGCGGTGCTGGGCGCCACCATCCTCAACATTGACAACAGCTACAACCTGTTCTGGTCCGTGATGAACGGCGTGTTTGGCGCGATGGGCTTTATGCTGGCCATTGTGCTGATGGCCGGCGTGCGCGAGCGGCTGGAAGCTTCCAATATTCCAAAAGCCTTCAAGGGCTTCCCGATCAGCCTGGTTGTCGCGGGCTTGATGTCCGTTGCCTTCCTGGGCTTCGCAGGCCTGGGCAAAATGTAAGGAGGGGATGAACCAATGGAATTAAACGCGATTCTCTATGCTGCCGGTGTCATGGGCGGCCTGGGCATCCTCTTTGGCTTAATTTTAACCTTTGCTTCCAAAAAATTCGCCGTGCCGGTGGATGAGCGCTTTACCCTGGCAAGGGACGCGATGGCCGGCGCCAACTGTGGTGCTTGCGGATACCCTGGCTGCGACGCCTACGCGCTTGCGGTGGTCAACGGCGAAACAACGATCGACCTGTGCACGCCCGGCGGCCAGAAAACACTTGATTTGCTGGCAGAGATTATGGGCCAGACAGCCGAAGTGACCGAGCCCGTGGTAGCGCGTGTCCTGTGTCAGGGTGAGACCGGCGTGGTCAAGCCGCGCTATGACTACAACGGCCCCGAAACCTGCCATACCGCGGTTGGCTTGGCCGGCGGCCCAACCATGTGCCAATGGAGTTGTGTCGGCCTGGGGGACTGTGTGCGCGTGTGCCGCTTTGACGCTATGAAGATTGAAAACGGCATCGTCGTCATTGACGAAGACAAATGCACCGCCTGTGGCATGTGTGTGAAGGAGTGCCCGCGTAGCGTCATCAAACTGCTGCCCAAAAAGGCGCGTGTCACTGTGCGCTGCCAAAGCCTGGCCGCGCCGCGCGAGGCACGGGAAACCTGCGACAAGGCCTGCATCGGCTGCAAGCGTTGTGAAAAAGCCTGCGAGTACGATGCCATTCATGTCAATAACTTCCTGGCCCTGATTGACCCTGAAAAATGCACCCTGTGCGGTGCTTGTGTCCAGGTATGCCCCACCAAGTGCATTGAGCAGCTGCCCTGAACCATGGCTGAAACCAGAGTACAAAAACAACAGGAAGAACGCGCGCGGATTGGTCTGCGCGCGTCTTTGATAGGGCTGGTCGTCAACGGCTTTTTGGCCGCCAGCAAAATCATCGCAGGCAGCGTCGCGGGCTCGGTCTCAATCCTTGCAGATGGCTTAAACAACCTGTCCGACACCGGCTCTGTCCTCATTTCCTGGCTGAGCATGCACATCGCGCGCAAGCCGGAAGACCGGGATCACCCGCTTGGCCATGGACGCTTTGAGTACATCGGCTCCCTGGCAATCGCGGTGGTCATATTGTATGTTGGAATTGACTTGTTCAAATCCAGTATCGAAGCGATTATCACGCCTGAAAAACCCTTGTTTACCTGGTGGATCGCTGCGCTCACCGCGTTTGGTATTCCGCTGAAGGCTTTTTTGTATGTCTATTATAAAAAGCGGGGGAACGCGCATAAACTGTCCACCCTAATTGCGGCCGCGCAAGATAGTTTCAACGATGTCCTGATTACCTCTGCCGTTCTGATTGGCCTCTTTTTGTCGCATTTTTTTGATATTCTGGCTGATGGCTGGCTGGGCCTTCTGGTATCCTGCTTCATCCTGTGGGGCGGAATCAGCCTGATCCGGGATACGATTACCCTGTTGGTGGGCGGCAAACCGGATAAGGAAACGGGCAGCAAGATTCTGGCCATCATCAACAAACACCCGCAAATCAAGGGTGTGCATGATTTTGTGCTGCATGATTATGGCCCGGAAAACATGATGGCCTCCATCCATGTGGAGGTAGACGCCTCCACCAGCCTGCTGGAGGTCCATGATGTGGTGGACAGCATCGAGCAGGAGGTCATGCGCACGCTCAATCTGCCCATCACCATTCATACGGATCCTGTCCTGCCCATTGATGCGCCGGGGCAGGAAGTCAAACAAAGCATCACCCAGTTTTTGGAAGAACAAAACCCACCTCTCACCATGCATGATTTCCGGATTGTGCCTGGCAAACGCGTCACCAAGCTGATTTTTGGCGTGGTGGTACCGGAGAATTTTACGGAGGATGAAGCCCTGGTGCAACGCATCACAGAGTTCGCCAACACGCTCAACCCGCGCCACCAATGTGTGATTGGAATTGACCGGGATTATTTTACGGATCACACAGAAGAAACCTAAACCCGTACCACCTGACAGGGTATATTGAATGAGGCGTGATACCCAACAGAAGTGGGACAGGCAAAATGGCAAGGAATTCCTTCTGACACCTGCTTGAAGGTTGATATCGCGCGCAAAACTCTGTACAATAAATAGCAATCATGAATTCAAAGGAGGGTACCAGGATGTATAAACCTGTGATTAAAGCCGCCAAAGATAAAATGGAAAAGACAAAGGATGTCTTGCGGCGGGAAATGGCTTCCCTGCGCGCCGGCCGCGCCAACCCCAAGCTGCTGGACCGCATCATGGTGGATTACTACGGCACGCAGACACCGCTAAACCAAATGGCCAACATCAGCGCGCCGGAACCTCGCATGCTGACCGTTGCCCTGTGGGATACCAAGGCAATTCCCCTGGTAGAAAAGGCCATCCAAATGAGCGACCTGGGCCTCAACCCCGCCAATGACGGCAAACTGATCCGCCTTGTCATTCCGGAGTTGAACGAGGAGCGCCGCAAGGAATTGACCAAGCTGGTCTGGCGCAACGCGGAGGAATCCAAGGTCGCGGTGCGCTCCATCCGCCGTGACGCCATGGATCAAATCAAACAGCTGGAAAAGGACTCTGACATCTCTGAGGATGACAAGTACAAGGCAGAGGACGAACTGCAAAAAGTAACCGATGCCGCCATCAAGGATGTGGACGAGATCGCCAAGGAAAAAGAAAAGGAAATCATGGCTGTCTAAGCATGCATTCCGTTATTGGCTTGACACTGAATGAAGCCCTGCAGCGATTGAAGCAGCAGGGCATCACACCTGATATCGTGTTTTCCATGCCGGGTAAACAACTGCGTGATATGCATGAGCGCACCGCGCGGGTGGTTCGCTATCAGGACAATCAGTTGCTTTGCTCCTATTTTCGTGACATCGATCCGGAGGCCCAGGAATGACCAACGCAGGATTGCCCAGGCATGTCGCCATCATCATGGATGGCAACGGCCGCTGGGCGAAACAGCATGCCTTCAGCGTCATGATGGGGCACCGCAAAGGGGTGGAAACGCTGCGGGAGATTATCCGCTACAGCAGCGACATCGGCATTGAGGTATTAAGCTTATACGCCTTCTCTACCGAAAACTGGTCCAGGCCAGAGCCAGAGGTCGCGGCGCTCATGCGCCTGATTGTGGAGTTTTTTCATTCCGAAATTGATGAGCTGCACGAGAACAAAGTGAAGATCCGTATCCTGGGCGATATAGAGGGCTTGACCGCCAGCGCGCGGGATGCCGTAATACAGGCAATGAACCGCACGCGGGACAATACGGGGCTGCAGTTAAACATCGCGCTCAACTACGGCGCCCGGGATGAACTGACGCGCGTGGTCAACAGCCTGGTTCAAGACGCGCGGGAAGGCAATCTGCGGGAAGCCATAGGCTGGGAAGACATCGCGGACAGACTGTACACAAGCGGGCAACCGGATGTAGACCTCTTAATCCGCACCAGCGGTGAGCAGCGCTTGAGCAATTTTTTGTTGTATCAGTCCGCCTATGCGGAAATGATATTCCCACAGAAACTGTGGCCAGACTACACCGTTGCGGACTATCAGGACGCGCTGTCGGCTTTTGCCCGACGTGAGCGCCGTTTTGGAGGGAGAAGCACATGACACTACGCATCGTGACCGGCGCAGCCTTGTTAATTCTGCTGTTTTTGGCGCTTTATTTCGGCGGCTGGGTCTTTTCACTGCTGTGGATTGCCTGCGTCTGCATCGCGCTGGCCGAGATGTTTAACGTGCTGAAGAACGCGGGGCATGAGGTGCTGGCCTGGCCCACGTGGTTTGCTTTGATCATCGCCATCCCTGGCTTTTTGTTGTTGACAGAAGTAGAAAGCCTGCTGCTGCTGGTTATCCTGGTTGCCACCATCATTTTTTTGATTATCACCCGGATTATGTTCCGGGAGGATCCAAAGCTGGAGGACCTTACCACTTCCATCATTCCGTTGTTCGCGGTTGCGCTGCCCGGCATGAGTTTATTGGGTATGACGCGGATTGAGCCAATCGGCCTGCAGCGGGTGATGCTGTCCCTCGCGTTTTTTATCCCAGTATTGGGAGACACGCTGGCTTTTTTTGTGGGTTCCAAATACGGAAAACGGAAACTGAACGAAACCATCAGCCCCAACAAAACCATCGAAGGCGCGATCGGCGGTCTGGCCGGCAGCGTGCTCGCTGCTGTTTTGATTTATTTCATTGGCAAACTGGCTGGTGTCAATATGCCCACCATTGCCAATTTCCTGGTATTGGGCTTATTGGGCGGCATCGCCGGGCAGATTGGAGACCTGTTTGCCTCCTTCGTCAAACGGCACTGCGGCATCAAGGATTACAGCCACATTTTTCCCGGCCATGGCGGCATGATGGACAGGCTGGACAGCATTTTATTCGCTGGCACCCTGGTCTATTTCTATCAGGCCCTGCCCTGGATATAATCAATGACCGCAAAACGCCGCATTGCCATTTTAGGGTCCACCGGGTCCATTGGAACCCAGGCTTTGGATATTATCGACCAGCACCCGGACCGCTTTGAGGTGACTGCGCTCAGCGCGCACAGCCAGGCAGATATGTTGTTTGAGCAGGTTCGTGAGTATCGGCCTAAAATGGCAGCCTTGACCGCGGGTGAAGTTGCTATCCCGGATGATCTCCAGTTTTGTGATTGGTACTTTGGTGAGGACGCGTTAAGCACCATTGCCTCCACCGCGCCCTGTGACGACGTCCTGGTCAGCGTGGTGGGGATGGTTGGCCTGCGCAGCGTCCTGGCAGCCAGAGCGGCTGGAAAGCGCGTCCTGCTGGCCAACAAGGAAGCCCTTGTCGCCGGCGGCCAACTGGTCATGGATGCCTGCGTATCAACCACGGATGACCCAGTATTAATCCCGGTTGACAGCGAGCACTCTGCCATTTATCAGGTGCTGTTGGCATCAAAGGGAAATCCCTATGAGCGCATCATTCTGACCGCGTCAGGCGGCCCGTTTTTAACCTGGACGCACGCGCAGATGCAAACCGCCAAACTGTCTGACGCGCTAAAACACCCCAACTGGGATATGGGGCAGAAGATTACCATTGATTCTGCGACCATGTTCAACAAGGCGCTGGAAATGATTGAAGCCAAATGGCTGTTTGACGCCACACCCAATCAAATTGAGGTGCTGGTGCATCCGCAAAGCATCATTCACTCCATGGTCAGCTTTCAGGATGGCGCGACGCTGGCGCAACTGGGAGTGCCGGACATGCGCGCGCCTATAGCCTTTGCGATGGCGTTCCCAGACCGGATTACAAACGGCACGCCGCCGCTTCGTCTGGAACAATTGGCTGGGCTGAGCTTTGAGGCGCCAGACCTTACCCGCTTTCCTGCCATCAGGCTGGCCTATGACTGCCTGCGCGCGGGCGGAGCTGCCTGTTGCGTGCTCAATGCCGCCAACGAGGTCGCTGTGGATGCCTTTGTAAAAGGCATCATCGGCTTTACGGACATCGCCAAGGTGGTGGAGCAGGTGCTGCAAGGCATCGGCCACCTCAGCGCGGACACGCTGGATGACGTGCTCCACGCGGACAAACAGGCAAGGGCACGCGCCCAGGCCTTCATCCACACATAAAACGGAGGAACCATGACAATACTCTATGTTTTCGCAGCAATTTTGCTGTTTGGCATCCTGATTACCGTCCACGAGGCCGGGCATTTTTTTGCAGCGCGCCTGTCCAAAATCCCTGTGCGCGAGTTTGCCATTGGTTTTGGCCCCAAAATTCTGAAATGGCACAGCAAAAAGCATGAGACGGAGTTTTACCTGCGGGCGATTCCGCTGGGCGGGTATTGCGCCTTTTATGGGGAGGACGACACAACGGGTGAGTTTAAGGATGACCCGCGCGCTTTCAACAATTTTGGTGTGGGCAAGCGATTGTTTACCATCATCATGGGCCCTGTCATGAACCTGGTATTGGCTTTTGTCGTCGCTATTCTGCTGTTTACCTTATCAGGTATCCCGGTGCCGGATGGCCCTCATGTGACAATGGTTCACGCTGTCAATGACGGCGGCGCTGCCCAGGCAGCCGGTATCCAACCAAATGACTATATTTTATCTTTGGACGGCCAGCCTGTTACTGACAATTTAACTGAACTGCTGGATGCGGCTGAATCCGGACAAACCCGTGAAATCGTCGTTCAGAGGTTGGTGGATGGGCAGATGCAGGACATCACCTTATCCATTACCCCTGCTTATAACCCGGCAGAAAACAAAAACATGATTGGCATTATGATGTCCATCGCGCAGCCGCTTAAGATGGTGCCAGGTAGTTTCCAGCAGATTGTGCAAAACGCGCTGGAGATGTCCTACAGGGCAGCCAGCATGGTTGTCAACGCCATCAAAAACCTGATCACCAGAGGCGAAGGCGCGGGGGAGGTGGCTGGTGTGGTTGGCATCACCAAGATGATTGTGGATGAAATCCAGCGCACCCAGTTGCAGGGCTACCTCTACTTGATGGTGGTCATCTCCATCAACCTGGGGCTGATGAACCTGCTGATTATACCGGGCTTGGACGGCAGCCGGATTGTTTTCCTGTTGATCGAGGCTGTCCGCGGCAAGCCCATCAGCAAGGAAGGCTATGTGCACGCGGCGGGGATGATCTTCCTCTTCGCGCTGATGATCCTCATCACCTTCCGTGATGTGGTCAGGTTGTTTTAAATGAAGATGACAAGAGCAATTCAACTGGGCAAGCTCATCATCGGCGGTGGGTATCCGGTTACGGTTCAATCCATGACCAACACCGATACCCGTGATGTTGCTGCGACCGCGGAGCAAATCAAGCAACTGGGCCTTTTGGGATGTGAGATTGTGCGCGTTTCTGTGTATGACCAGGCGTGCGCGAAAGCCGTGCGCCCATTGGTAGACGGCACCAGAATCCCACTGGTCGCGGACATTCATTTTGATTATAAACTGGCGCTTTTGGCCATTGAAAACGGCATCAACAAGCTGCGCATCAACCCAGGCAACCTGCGCAATGAGCAGGAGGTACGCGCGGTTGCAGATTGCGCGAAAGCCCATCAAATCCCCATCCGCATTGGGGTGAACTCCGGCTCTGTACCAAAAGACATCCTGGCGCGGGACGGGGGTGTCACAGCCCAGGGCCTGGTGGACAGCGCCATGTCCCATGTGCGATTGCTGGAGAAGGCAGGATTTGATCAGATCGTGCTGTCCATGAAGGCAAGTGATGTGCGCTTGATGGTGGACACCTATCGCCTTGCTGCCAGGACCTTTGATTATCCCTTGCACCTGGGTGTGACAGAGGCAGGTTTGCCGGGGCAGGGCACCTTAAAATCCGCCATAGGCATTGGCGCATTGTTGCTTGACGGCATCGGGGATACCATCCGTGTATCCCTCACCGGCAGCCCGCTGCATGAGCCTGAAGCCGCCATCAACATCCTTAAAGCCATCGGGTTGCGCGGGGGAGTGGAGCTGATTTCCTGCCCTACCTGCGGCCGGACAGAGGTGGATATTGAGGGCATCGCGCAGCGCGTGGTGGAAGCCACCAAGCATATTACAGCGCCCGTCAAGGTGGCCATTATGGGGTGCGTGGTCAACGGGCCGGGGGAGGCCAAGGGCGCGGACATCGCCTTTTGCGGCGGCAAAACGGGCAGCGCGCTGTACAAAAAAGGGCAATTTGTCAAACGAATCACGGAGGACCCTGTGCCTGAATTGCTGAGAATGATTGAAGAACACATACGCGAAAACAATGAAGATGAGCAAACACATGCCTGAATCCACTTTTTTAAATCCTGTGTATGAGCAACTGCCCGAACTGGAAGGCAAGCTGCATCTGGTTGGCGTTGATTATTATGCCAACAAAAAGCGTGCCATCGCGCATTTCACAGCGGATGTGCTGGTTGGCGAAAAACAGTTCGCGGTTATCCGGAAGCACTTAAAACGCGCATTTCCGCAACTGAATATGGCTTTGCGTGTCGCGTCCCCGCAGCTTGCGGAGGATTTTTTACAGCATCCGGAGAACTATACGCAAACCATTGAACCCATCCTGCTCAAACACTACCCTGCCATGACCACGCATATGACAGACATCCGCTGGCTGGCGGATGAAGCGGGCATTGTGCTGGAATTGCCCAGCCCGTTTGCCTATGAATACATGAACAAGCAGGAAGTCAAACAGAAATTGAGTCGGGCGATTCATGACTTGTTTTTGATTGAGCCGCCCATCCACATGCGCCTGGCAAATGACTATGAAACCAGGGTGCAGCAGCAATTGGAAGAGCGCAGGCGCGAGCAGGCCCTGCTGGAAGAGGTGCCGGCAGTCATTCAGGAGCTGACGTTTAAGCCCAAAGAAAAAAAGAAAAGCAAGCGGATTGTAGGCAGTGCCATCGCGGCGCAGGCAATACCGATTAAAGAATTGACCGAAACCTCGGGCCGCGTGGTGATTGAAGGCAAGATCATCAACGTGGAGCGGCGCAACATCCAGCGCAGCGAAGCTGTTTTGTTGATCTTTGTTGTCAGCGACAACACGGAAAGTATCGTATGCAAGGTGTTTTTGGGCGGCAGGGCCAATGGTTACAACCAGGATATTGTAACTGACCCGGAGGAAGAAAAGCGCAAGGTGGAGGAAACGGTCAGCCGGATTGTGCCCGGTGCCGGTGTACGCGTGCGCGGCATGTGCCAGATTGATACCTACGACAACGTGTTGACCATCATGGCGCGGGATATCAACGCGCATGACTTGCCTGTGCGCAAGGATGAGGCGAAGGGCAAACGCATTGAGCTGCACGCGCACACTTTTATGAGCTATATGGATGGCCTGGTTGGCGCGGCGGATTTAATCAAGCAGGCGGCAGCATTTGGTCATCAGGCCATCGCGATTACAGACAAGGCGGTCGTGCAGTCCTTCCCGGAGGCCTTTTCCGCCGCTAAAAAGCATAAAATCAAGCTGATTCCCGGGATGGAAGGCACCATGATTGATGATGTGGGCATCATCAACGGCGCGACAGACACCAGCATAGACGGGCCTATCATTGTACTGGACTTTGAAACAACGGGGCTGAATCCGTTCGCGGACCGCATCATTGAAATCGGTGCTGTAAAACTGGAAAACGGCCAGGTCGTGGACACCTTCTCCATGCTGGTTGATCCGGAAATGCCGCTGAGCGCCAAGGTTATCCAGATTACCAAAATCCAGGATTATATGCTAAAAGGCCAGCCCAAGGCAGCAGAGGCTTTGCCGCAGTTGATGGCCTTTATTGGCGACTGCCCGCTTGCCGCGCACAACGCCAGCTTTGACATGGCTTTCCTGTCTGCGGAATTAAAGCGCCTGCACCTTGATTTTGATTTGCCGCAGATTGATACCCTGGCATTTGCCCAGAAGCTGTATCCGGATTTAAAGCGCTACAACCTGGCCAGTTTGTGCAAAAATTTGGGTGTTGTGCTAAAAAACGCGCACCGCGCGGTTCACGACGCGACGGCCACTGCCCAATGCCTGGCCATCATGCTGGAAGAAGCCAAACAAAAGGGTGCCGCCAGCCTGCGGGACATCAACGAATTGATTACTGGCTACAACCGCAACAGCCAGCATCATATCACCATTTTAGTCTGCTCCCAGCAGGGGATGACCAACATCAACCGCCTGGTCTCCCTGTCCCATATGAAGCATTTTTTCAGGGTACCGCTCATCCCCAAAGACAAGCTCATCAAGTACCGCGAAGGGCTGCTCTTTGGCAGCTCCTGCATTGAAGGCGAACTGTATCAGGCGGTACTGAACAACAAAAGCATGACGGAGCTGGCTCAGATCGCGGAGTTTTACGACTTTATTGAAATCCAGCCCGAAAGCAACTATGAACCGCTGGTGCGCCTGGGCAAGATTACCAACCGGGACACCCTGCGCGCCATGAATGAAAAGATGATCGCGCTGGGGGACATGACGGGCAAGCCAGTCGTCGCGACCGGGGATGTCCACTTTATGAACCCGGAGGACGCCATCTACCGCACCATCATCAAAAACAGCCTGCCCCTGGAAAAGGAAGGCTGTGAGGATCAGCCGCCCTTATATTTTAGAACAACGGACGAGATGCTCGCAGAATTTGCCTGGCTGGGGGAGGACAAGGCGCGGGAAATTGTCATTGAAAACCCCGCCAAGATTGCCGCCATGATTGGGGATATTTCGATTTACCCGCCGCATCCTGAAAACAAAACCACCTTCTCGCCCGTATGGGAAGAAGCGCCGGATGAAATCCGCCAGTTTTGTGAGCAACGGGCGCGGGACTGGTATGGTGATCCGCTGCCGCAATTGGTGCGGGCCAGGCTGGACAAGGAATTAAATGCCATTATTGGCTATGGCTACTCCACCTTGTACAGCATTGCGCAAAAGCTGGTTAAACAATCCCAGGACGATGGGTATATGGTGGGCAGCCGCGGATCGGTTGGTTCCTCATTTGTCGCCACCATGTGCGGCATTACAGAGGTAAACCCCCTGCCGCCGCACTACCGTTGCGAAGCCTGCCATATCGCGGATTTTGATGTAGATGGCCTGGGCAAAACTGGTTTTGACCTGCCGGATAAGAATTGTCCAGGCTGCGGGCAAGCGATGGTAAAAGACGGCTTTGACATCCCCTTTGAAGTCTTTTTGGGGTTCAAGGGGGATAAGGTGCCGGATATTGACCTCAACTTCTGCAGTGAGTACCAAGCCAAAGCGCATGCCTATGTGGAGGAACTGTTCGGGCAGGGCTACGTCTTCCGCGCGGGCACGATTGGTACGCTGCAGGAGAAGACTGCCTTTGGTTATGTGCTCAAGTACGCGGAAGAGCGGGAGCTGTTGTTATCACACGCTGAGAAGACCCGACTGGCATATGGCTGTATCGGGGTCAAACGAACCACTGGGCAGCACCCTGGCGGCATGGTTGTCCTGCCCAAGGAGTATGAGATCAACCAGTTTACCGCCATCCAGCGACCCGCGAACGACCAGGAAAAGGACACCATCACCACGCATTATGACTTCAGCTCAATGCATGACGTGCTGGTCAAGGTGGACGTGCTGGGCCATGATGATCCGACGATGATCAAGCGGATGGAAGAATTATCGGGCATCCATCACACGGAAATCCCGCTGGATGACAAAAACGTGCTGTCGCTTTTCCGCACGCCAGAAGCCCTGGGCCTTACAGCGGAAGCGTTGGGCTGGAGCACAGGCACCCTGGGCATTCCCGAGTTTGGCACGCCTTTTGTACGCGGGATTCTTGAGGACACGCAGCCAGATTCCATGGCGGACCTTATCCGCATCTCCGGACTGTCCCACGGGACGGAAGTCTGGGCTGGCAACGCCAGGGACCTGGTCTTGGAGAATATCGCCACACTGTCTGAGTGCATCTGCACACGCGATGACATCATGATTGAGTTGATGGAAAAAGGCCTGGACAGCAAGATGGCGTTTGACATCATGGAAAATGTCCGCAAGGGCAGGGGCTTGACTCCCGAGATGGAAACGGCCATGCGCAGCCATGATGTGCCGGACTGGTACATCAAAAGCTGTAAAAAGATCGCCTACATGTTCCCCAAAGGCCATGCTGTTGCCTATGTGACCATGGCGCTGCGGGTGGGCTGGTTTAAAATTTATCATCCGCTGGTGTATTATGCGGCCTATTTCTCTATCCGCGGGAAAGGGTTCAACGCGCTGAGCATGATTAAGCCGGTTGAGTATATCAGGCGTGATTTGCAATTGTTGTACGATACGCCGCAGCGCGAGCGCTCTGATAAAAACGAGAATGAGATTACCGTGCTGGAGCTGATCCATGAGATGGGCTTGCGCGGCTATCACTTGCTGCCTGTTGATTTGTACAAGAGCGATGCTACCCAGTTTCTGATTGAAGACGGTGCGCTCCGCTGCCCCTTTACCTCGCTGTCCGGCTTTGGTGAGGCGGCGGCCCAGGGCATCTTGCAAACCAGGGCAGACGGGTATATTTCCATTGAAGATTTGAAAAACAAGGCTAAACTAAGCACATCAAACATTGAGCTGCTCCGCGAGTGCGGCGCGCTCAGCGGGCTGAACGACACCAACCAGGTGGACTTTTTCTCATTGCTTGGATAGGAGGACAGGATGATACAGGCAGTCATTTTTGATTTGGACGGTGTTTTGGTCACAACGGACGACAGCCACTATGAAGCCTGGAAACAGATGGCGGATGAGGAAGGCATCTATTTTGACAGGGACATCAACCAGCGCCTGCGCGGCGTAAGCCGGATGGAAAGCCTGGAAATTATCCTGGAACGCGCGGAGAAAGCCTACACAGAAGAAGAAAAAACCGCGCTGGCCACACGGAAAAACAACTATTATGTTGCGTTGATCAAAAAATTAACCCCCTCCGCGCTCCTGCCAGGCGCGCTTGACACCGTAAACGCGCTAAAAAAGCAGGGGATTAAGGTCGCAATCGGTTCCTCTAGCAAGAATGCGCCAACCATCCTCAAGCAAGTAGGCATCGCGGATTTGTTTGACGCGGTGGCGGACGGCAACCAAATCAAACGCAGCAAGCCCGCGCCGGATGTATTCCTTTTAGCGGCGGAACTGATGGATATGCCGCCAGCGGTTTGTCTGGTGGTAGAGGACGCGGACGCAGGTGTTGAGTCCGGCCTGAACGCCGGGATGACGGTGCTGGCTGTTGGCGCGGCGGCAGGCAATCAAAAAGCGCATCTGCGGGCAGATACGCTATCTGACATTGACCTGGCGGCATATATCCGCAGTCAAAAATAAATTCAGTTTGCTAAATCACTCAGCTCACGACGCGTTGCGTTTTGGGCTGAATTTGTTTTCTGTGCCGCTGATAAGGCGGGAGATATTGCTGCGGTGCTGGAATAAGCCCATCACCAACAGGATGACTGCCCACCAGCCATAGGGGAAAGCACCCCTGGTTATAAACAGGGTGATGGTGCTGACCACAAGAAAGGTTAAACTGCCAAGGGATACAAACCGGGTCCACCAGATAACAAGGATGGCGGCGGCGCCCGCCAGCAGGCCCTCAAGCGGACACAGCAGGATGACCACGGCCACAGAGCAGACGATGCCTTTGCCGCCTTTGAAATTGTAATACACCGGCCAATTATGCCCGATAACACAAAACACACTGGCTGCCATTGCGCCAGGTGTTTTGGCGAAGAGCCAGCCAATAAACACCGCGATACCAGCTTTGGCAAAATCCCCAAGGAAGGTGAGCATGCCATAGGACAAGCCCAAGACCCGGGTCACATTGGTGGCGCCTGAACTCTTGCTGCCCTCGTTGCGCACATTACGCCCCTTGAGGGTGGAAATAATGATGCCGGAGGATATGCTGCCAATCAAATAGGAGACCAGGGCAACCAAATAGAACACGGCGTTCGTCATACACTGTCCTCCCGGCCGCGCTCACGCAGGAAAATGCGAAGCGGTGTGCCAGTAAATTGAAATGAATTGCGAATCTGGTTGTGCAAATACCGTTCGTAGGAAAAATGCATCAGGGTAGGGTCGTTCACAAAAAGGATAAAGGTGGGGGGGAAGGTGCCCTGCTGTGTCGCGTAAAAGATCTTCAAGCGCCTGCCGCCTTCCATCGGCGGCTGCAATGCCATCTGCGCTTCACCAATCAGCTCATTTAATATACCCGTTGGGATGCGCTTGCCAGCTTCCGCATACACCAGCGTGACCATATCCCACACCTGCTGAACCCGCTGTCCGGTGAGCGCTGAAATAAACAACACCGGCGCGTAGCTGATGAACTTCAGCCGATCCAGCACCTCCATCTGGTAGGTCTCCAGCGTGCCAGTCTCTTTTTTAAGCGCGTCCCACTTGTTGACAGCGATGATGGCGGCCTTGCCTTCATCACGAATCAATCCCGCGATGCGCATGTCCTGCTCGGTCACGCCATCGTTGGCGTCAATCATCAGAATCGCCACATCACAGCGGCGGATGGCCGCAATGCTGCGCAGCACGCTGTAGCGCTCCAGGCTCTGGTCCTCGATGCTGCGCTTGCGCCGGATACCAGCTGTATCAATAATATTATACACGCTGCCGTCATCCGGATGCACAAAGCGCGTATCAATGGCATCCCGGGTTGTGCCGGGGATGTCTGATACCATAACACGCTCCTCACCCAGCAGCTTGTTGGTCAGGCTGCTTTTGCCCACATTGGGCCGCCCGACAATGGCCAGGTTGATGATTCCGCCTTCGGGTAGATTGCTTTCCTTTTCCTCCGGCAGCAGTTTTACAATTTCGTCCAGCAGGTCACCCAGGCCCAGCATGTTGGTGCTGGAAATGCCAATGGGCTCGCCCAAGCCAAGCGAATAGCCCTCATACACCGCGTCGTTCAAGCCTTCATAATCCAGCTTGTTCATCACCAACAGCACTGGTTTGTTGGAACGGCGCAGGATGTCCGCGATATCCTGGTCCTGATGGGTGATGCCCTGGCGCGCGTCTGTAAAGAAGCAAACTACATCCGCGGTTTCAATGGCTACCTGGGCCTGATAACGCATCTGGGAAAGGAGGACATCATCCGACTCGGTATCAATGCCGCCGGTGTCAATTAAAGTGAATTCGCGTCCATTCCACAGGGTATCAGCATAGATGCGGTCGCGGGTGACACCAGGAATGTCCTCCACAATTGCGATGCGCTGGCCCGCGATGACGTTAAAAAATGTGGATTTGCCGACATTGGGCCGGCCGATAATCGCTACAAGGGGTTTCATGGTTTCTCCTTATTTGTCACAAAATGCCTTACTGACACTTGATTGTTGCGTGTTTTACCGCGAAAACAAAAGCTTCGCAAGCGTTTTGATTATGATGTATGCATGAAAAACTGTCAAGTTTGCGTTGACGCGCCAGTCTTTATATGGTATATTGCGAATCGGCCCTTTGTGGAGAGTTGGCTGAGTGGTCGAAGGCGCACGACTGGAAATCGTGTATACGTTGATAGCGTATCTAGGGTTCAAATCCCTAACTCTCCGCCAGAAAGAATGGATGTGCAAGGTTTGCCAGCGCATCCATTTTTTCTTTTGTACACAATGTAAATTCCCGTTTGGAATCCTGATATAACTGCCAGTTTTCTTTGAAAAATGATGGGAAATACAGTATAATAAGCCCAGAAAACATGGAGGGAAGCAGCATGAAGATTTTAGTAGTCAATGCGGGATCATCCTCACTCAAGTACCAATTGTTTGATATGGACAATGAGCAGATGCTGGCCAAAGGCCTGGTTGAGCGGATCGGTATTCCCGGCAGCAGGTTGAAGCAGACCGTGGGGGAAAAGAAGCACAGGGTTGAAATGCCCATGCCAGACCACGTTGAAGCAAGCAAGCAAATGCTCAGCGCGTTGACAGACCCTGAAAACGGCGCGCTGAAATCCATTGATGAAATCGATGCCATTGGTCACCGTGTGCTGCACGGCGGCGCTGATTTTACCAAATCCACAAAGATTGACGAAGAATGCATGAAGGCCATTGAAGCCAATGTGCCCTTTGGCCCCTTACATAACCCCGCCAACCTGATGGGCATCCGCGCCTGTCAGATGGTCATGCCCACAGTGCCCATGGTGGCTGCCTTTGATACCTCCTTCCATCAGACCATGCCGCCCAAGGCGTTCCTGTATGGTGTGCCCTACAAGTATTATAAAGAGCACAAGATCCGCCGCTATGGCTTTCATGGCACCAGCCACCGCTACATCAGCAAGCGCGCGGCAGAGTTTTTGGGCAAAGACATTGAGGAATTGAATATCGTCACCTGCCATTTGGGCAACGGCTCCTCCATGAGCGCTGTACAGCGCGGCAAATGTGTGGACACAAGCATGGGCTTGACACCGCTTGAGGGGGTGCTGATGGGCACCCGTAGCGGCAATGTGGACCCGGCCGTGCTGCAGTTCATCATGAACCACGATGGTTTGACCGCGGATGAGATGCTGCAAATGCTCAACAAGCAATCCGGTTTGCTGGGCATCAGCGGGATTTCTTCTGATATGCGCGATGTGGAAGACGCGGCAGCCAAGGGGAACGAGCAAGCGCAGGTGGCGATTGATATACTCATTCACGGAATCAAAAAATATGTGGGTGCCTACGCTGCCATTATGGGCGGCGCGGATGTGATCGTTTTCACCGGCGGCATTGGCGAAAACTCACCAGAATTGCGTGAAAAAGTGCTTGATGGGCTTGCTTTTATGGGGGCTTCTATTGACCCGAATAAAAACTGCGTCCGAGGCAGTGAGTGTGATCTTTCCGCAGAAGACAGCAAAGTGAAGGTGCTGGTCATTCCCACCAATGAAGAACTTGTGATTGCGCGGGATACGCTGGCCATCATGAACGGGAAACAACCAAACATTTAATGGGGAACCAGTTGAAAGAAATAGCGCTTTACACCGACGGAGCCTGTTCCGGCAATCCAGGACCTGGGGGATGGGCAGCCATCCTGAAATTTGGCAACCATGTCAAGGAAATCAGCGGCTCTATGCCGCAGACAACCAACAACCGGATGGAACTGTTTGCAGTGATCAGCGGGCTTGGTGCCTTGAAGCAAAGCTGCAACGTCACCGTCTTTTCCGATTCCAGCTATGTAGTTGACGCCTTCAACAAAAAATGGGTGGACAACTGGCAGCGGAATGGGTGGAAGACAGCCGACAAGAAGCCGGTCGAAAACCAGGATCTGTGGCGCCTTTTGCTGCTGACCATGCGCAAGCATCAGGTCCAGTACGAGAAGGTACCGGGGCACGCGGACCACGAGGAAAACAACCGCTGCGATTTTTTGGCGAAGGAAGCCATCAAAGAGTACCAACAAACAATGAACCCTGTCATACAAGTTGAGCCGAAACAGCAGCCAATCGTGAAGACAGATCCGCTCCCGGACATCAAAGCGGGGGAATAAAGAAGATGTCAGCGCCCAAACTCGCTGAACAGAGTTTCCCTGGTAGTCATTAATTCTATTATTCTATTTAGTAGAATTACCCCATCTATTCGCGAAAGCCTTCTTTTACGAATAGATGGGTTTTTTGAATAGAAGTTGAGATGATACTCTTAAAGTCTTATTTTTCGATGCTTACATATGGTTCAATGTTATAAAGCACGATTCTTTCGTCTGCACTAAAACCCTTCTATCTCATTTGATAAATAAACTTGTGGATATTATTCAGCCTTCTAAAAAGTTTGCATGTGACCTCATCGCTTCAATATTAAAAGCATTCTTGAAATGATGTGACAGGTATTTGTATGATTGATTATTTTATCTTTGCTTTAAATTGATCTGAGCGCGGTGTGTTTTACGCCAACCAGGCACTTCACCTTCTCAGCTATGGTTTATTGGTGACATAGGTTTGTTGGGTTCATTCCAATTAGCATGTATGTTTTAACGAATAGATACAAACGGGTGAATGTACTGTTCCTATCCTTTATTCTATTTATCCTTGCTGTAATCGAACTTATTCCTTATATTGCGTATACGAAACTATTCCTTATATTGCGTACATTCAACTCATAAGTACCTATATATATTCCTTCTCACTCCCCCATTCGTTTCAATATAGACACCAAAAAAGGAAGGTGATCTCTCACCTTCCTTGATACGTTTGCTTGACTTAGCCTTCGATCACACGGGCAACAGCGCCGGAACCGACGGTGTGGCCGCC
>DUQZ01000022.1 GCA_012837525.1 Clostridiales bacterium
CAAAGCCGCCGGGGGAGAAGGACAGCATGGTGGCGGTGTCGCTCCACTGGGGGCTCAGATTGGCGTTGCCGATACCCAGCAGCACGCTGAACAGCAGCAGCATCAGGCAGTATCCCAGGGTGAGCAGCAGCCCCAGGCACAGCCCCAGGTAAAAGCGAGGATTTTTACGCAGGGTGTACAGGTTCCAGCCCGCGCAGACAAAGGCTTTCTTGATGTCACGCATGATCATGAACCTTTCTGTGCAAAACAAGGGCTAGGCCCAGGGCGCTGACCAGCAGGCCCAGAAGCAGCCAGCCGCTGGGTCCTCCCAGCCAGTTGACGGGGTTTACGGCGGGCACTGTAGGGAAGAAGCGCGTCCCCACCATCAGCAGGGTGTAAAACAGGCACAGGGGGCCGATGGTGGCGGCGCTGGGCGTCTCCGTCATCAGGGCCAGCGCACTGCCCACCGCTACCCAAATGCCGCCGCAGATTGCCCGCGCCAACCCCATGGACAGGGCGCCATCAAGGCTGTTAAGAGGAAAGGGAGCCGCCAGCACCCTGATGCGGATGCCCTGCAAGGCCCCAAGCAGCAGCAGGAAGGCGAGGGCTTGCGCCAGCACACCGCCCAGCAGGCAAGCCAGGGTCTTGCCCAGCACATAGTGCCGCCACCCGGCGCGGAAGATGCTGTAGCGGGCGGTGCCCGTCTGTACCTCCAGAAGCGCCTGGCCGGCTGCGGGCAGGGCGGAGAGGGCGGGCAGCGTGAGGGCGGCAAACTGCCCCTGCATCCCCTGGCGCAGCAGGTCATCCCAGCGTGGCTCCGAGCCATACATCATCCAGTCGTCCAGGTGCAAAAGGTCCCGTCCAATGGCCACCAGCAGGGTGCCCAGGGTGGCCAGCAGGGCAATCACAAACCAGCGACCCGTGAGGGCCCGCCGCAGGTCCAGCAGGCTGACGCGCAGCGACTTTCTAATATCCATAATTCCTGTCAATCACGGTGCCATCGATGGCGTTGATGGTGAACAGGGAAGAATACGCGTCATCATAGCGCTCCCTGTCGATGGTGCGCACGCCAAAGAAGTCCCACACCGGCACCATTTGGTAGCGCCCGGGCTGGTCCTTCATCTGCATGTGCATATAGCCCAGCACCACGCGGTTGATGAAAACAGCGTTGTTGGAGGCTCCCTCGTGTGAGGCGTATTTGATGGGGCACACCTTCGCGAAGATGTCCAGTACTTGGGCTAAAGGCATCAGCTGAGCCTTGGGCTGCAGTGTTTCGCCGACGCGCAGCGGGTTATCGTAGCGGACCTGAAAGATACTGTCCTGCCCGACATCCACAAACAGGCGCTCATTAGGCAGGGGGTATTGGTAGGCTTTGGGCTGCTGCGCGGGAAAGAAGTAATTGGCATCCGCATTCCCCTGCTGGGAGACCGGGGTCACAGGCACACCGGCCACCCGGCGCGTAAAATAAATCCTGTACCCATAATCCGGCTTTCCACCAATGCGGCTGATGCGGTGGGTATCCAAATCCAGCCTGTTGTCCATGCTGTGAAAGTGCATGTCCGGGAACACCGCGCGGAGGGGTTGCGCAGCCAGCGCGATGGCATCCTCTTTGCTGCCAACATTACGACCCAGGTTGTCCCCGGCTCGAAACTGGTATTGCAGGGTGATAAGGGCCTTTCGCCCCTTTTCAAGCGATAGCTCTGTATACGCGGCACTCAGGATTTTCTCGGGAAGCCGATCGCTGTCCATCTTTTCCCCGCCAAGGACCATGCCAAAGGGCTTGCCGATGACGTTTTCACCCTCCACCTGGTAATCCGGCAGGGGGCTGGTATCAAAGGACTGGTTCCGGCTGCCGAAATTGAGGTAGGCCCGCCATTCCCCCTGGCCTATCAGCGCATCCGCCAAATCGCGAACCTCCTGGGCATCAAAGATACGCTGATGAACCTCCACAAGCGGCATGGCTGCCACATCCGGCACCACGACCTCCGCATCCACTGAAACCGTTGTACGACCGCTGGGGCTTGTGTATTCCCCTGTGACATGGGATGGCGACTGCACCATCTCCGAGACGGTTTGGGCGTGGGCGGACAGCCCAGTCAGCAGGCTGCACAGAATTAAAACGATTGCCAAAGTCTTTTTCATAAAATCTCCTTAGTACCCATAATCCCGGTCAATCACGGTGCCGTCGATGGCGTTGATGGTGAGCAGTGAATCATTTGTTTCGTTACAGTATTCCTGGCCAATGGTTCTTGAGCCAATAAAGTCCCACACGGGTACCAGCTGGTAACGGTTGGGGTTATCCTTCATTTGCAGTTGCATATAGCCCAGCACCACGCGATTGACCTGGATGCCATTGTTGGGCTCGGACTCGGAAACTGCGTACTTGAGTGGCACGACCTTAGCAAACACATCCAGAACCTGGGAAAAGCGCAACAAACTGACATGATCCTGCAGGGTTTTTCCAACCCGCAGGGGGTTTTGATAATTTATCTGGAAGACACCATTCTGGCCTACATCCACGTACAACTGCTCATAATTGATGGCATAGCTGTAGTTGTCCATGGCCATGGCTGCACCCTCCTGCAGCACCGGCGTTACCGGTATGCCCGACAGCATCCGGCAATAATATAGCCGATAGCCATAATCAGGCGGACCGCCATGTATGGAGGCGCGGCCAGGGAGGACCTCCATCTTCGTATCCGCAACATAGAAGACCATATCCGGGAAGAATCGCTGGACGACGGCGTCTGCCAATTCCCGTGCCCGGTCCAAGGTGCCAACGTCGCGACCCCGGTTGTATCCTTCTTTTACAATGAAGTTTAGGTTGTTGAAATAGTACACCTCGTGAGGCGCGAAGAGTTTAAAGTAGCTTGCGCTGATATTCTTTTCTGCAAGCGATTTTTTGTACATACGCTTGCTTGCAATCATGATGAGATGGTTAGTACCCGCATCCGTGTCGCGATGGCTGTGGTAGTCAGGCTCCGGGCTTTCATCCAGTGCCATG
>DUQZ01000023.1 GCA_012837525.1 Clostridiales bacterium
CTGTTGGTAGAAGGCCGCGGCCTCCGCCGCATTGCCGTTGAAACTAAGATATACCTCTATCATTGGGGTTCCTCCTTGTCGTGGGATGGATAATGAAATATACCCGTGGAATCCTCTGATGGACACACATAACAAACGCAAAGGAATTGACACGTAAACGATTATGCTACATTTCGAAATAGCCGAATGGCAAAAATAAATAAGGAACTTGACGGCGACTGGCGCATGGGCGCGTTCATCACGGACTCCTCCACCGGCGAAGCGCTGATCACCCCGGAGCGTCAGGAGAATTTCCTGATCACCGTCTTCCCCGAGATCGATGTGGAGGGCGTGAAGTTTAACAAGTCCAACACCGCAGTGCTTGCGACCGGCTTTGGCATCAACGCTGCCCTGGAAGGCAACAAGCTGGAAGCGGCCTGGACCCTGGTGAAGTGGCTGGAAGGCAAGGAAGTGCTGACCTATCGTCTGGAGACCGGCGGCCTGCCCACCCCCTCCCGCACGGACATCGACCTGGCCAGCCTGGAG
Source organism: Clostridiales bacterium (assembly GCA_012837525.1). Lineage (GTDB taxonomy): Bacteria > Bacillota > Clostridia > Christensenellales > Aristaeellaceae > UBA6115. Next base: position 526 of record DUQZ01000023.1, read on the forward strand.
CTGGAGCCCCTGCAAAAGGCCATCGCCAACCTGGCGAACGAGTATGACAAGACCACCGTGGTCATCGACGGCGCCTTTGAAGGCCCCGTGTACACCCCGCTCAACGACGGCCTGCAGGCCATCGGCATGGGCACCCAGACCCCCGAGCAGGTCGCCCAGGCTACCCAGGACGCGTTCGACGCCTGGAAGGCCGCGCAGTAAACTATATCTGTAAACTGAATCCCAATTGATGCAATGGAGGGAAAGGCTGCGATGACCATACAACGAGATAAACGGCTGTCCTACGCGGTGCTTGTGCTGCCAGCCCTGATTATCTATCTGGCTGTCGTGGCCTTTCCCACCATTTTCTCAATCCTGCTCAGTTTAACCAACTACAACGGCGGGCTCATCTTTGGCAACCCGGACATCCAGTTTGTGGGCTTTAAAAGCTACATCTGGATGTTTACGGAGCCCTCCCGCAATTTTTACACCGCGCTGGGCAACAACATGCTTATTGTCGCGGTGTCCGTCTTTGGGCAGATCCCCCTGGGCTTCATCTTGGCCTATATCCTCTCCCGCAAGCTGATAAAGCACGGCAACAGCCTGTTTCAGACGATGATCTACCTGCCCAACGTCATCTCCCCCATCATCATCGGCGTGCTCTTCAACGCAATCATCTATGGCCGCAATTCCGTTTTGATGGAGGTGCGACGCATGTTCAACCCAAACGCGGTTTTTACCTTAAACACCGCGCCCATGGTGCCGGTTTTGATTGTCATTTTATGGATGTTTACCGGGTTTACATGATTATTTTCCTGGCCAACCTGCAGCGGATTGATCCCTCGGTGATCGAAGCCGCGCGCATAGACGGCGCCAGGGAGCCGCAGATTTTGTGGCACATCAGCCTGCCCGCCCTCTCCGGCGTCATCATCACCACCGCCATTTTGGCCATCTCCGGGTCGCTGAAGACCTTTGACCTGATCTACGCCATGACGGGCGGCGGCCCCGCGGGGCAAACCCGCGTCCTGTCGCTGTATATGTATGAGTCCGCCTTCCGCGGCGCGCCCAACTACCCCCTGGCCAACGTGATATCCACCGTGATGGTCATCATCAGCATCGTGCTGATCATCATCACCCGCCGGCTGGGGAAGACCTTTGGCACACAGGAGGACTAATGGATAATCGCAATGTATCGCCGTTAACCAAGGTTGTGATCTACCTGATCATGATCACCTTCACCGTGCTGACCGTCTACCCCATCTTCTGGCTGGTGATTCAGTCCTTTAAGACCAACACCGCCTATTTGACCACCAACAAGCTGTCCCTGCCCGTGCGCTGGTACACCGGCAACTATCCCTTTGTGTGGATCCAGGGCAATTTCTTCACCTTTTTTATCAACAGCGTCATTTATTCGGTGGTCACGGTCATCGCGGTGGTCATCCTGTCCAATATGGCGGGCTATGCCTTCGCGAAGATTCATTTCAAGATTACCAAACTGCTGCACGGCCTGTTCATCGTGGGCATCCTGCTTACCCTGCAGTCCATCCTCATCCCCCTGTTTTTGATGGTGAACGCGGCAGGCCTGTACAACACGCGCTGGGCGGTGCTGATTCCCTATATCGCCCTGGGGCTGCCGATGGGTGTCTATTTATGTACGGATTTTATCAAGGGCATCCATGACGAATTGCTGGAATCCGCCAAGATTGACGGGGCCAGCTTTATGAAGATCTTCACGCGCATCGTCTTCCCCATGTGCGCGCCGGTTTCCGTCACCCTGGCCATCATCACCTTTACCGGATCCTGGAATGAATTTATTTTGATGAACCTGATGACGGCGACGGACAAATACAAGGCCATCCCGGCGGCGGTGGGCCGCTACTCCGGCGCTTTGGGCTCGGACTACGGCAAGCTGTTCACCTCGCTCACAGTCGCCCTTATCCCCATCATTGTGTTCTATTTTATCTTCCGCAACCAGATCACCAAGGGCGTCGCCGCCGGCGCGGTGAAGGGCTAAAAGACTTAACAATTTGCATTTCCCGCCATGGAAGCACTTGCTTTCATGGTGTTTTGTTTTTCATGTTTCACGTGTCGTGATATAATACAGGTTGACTTACGTAGGAGGTAACATGGCCAGTTTTGTAGACCAGGCGGCGATTCGCCTGAAGGCGGGGAACGGGGGCAACGGATGCGTGTCCTTCCACCGCGAGAAATTTGTATTAAACGGCGGTCCGGACGGCGGGGACGGCGGCAAGGGCGGGGACATCGTCTTGATTGCCGACCACAACCTGCACACGCTGATGGATTTCCGCTACCAAACCAAATACGAGGCCGAGAACGGCGAGCAGGGCATGTCCGCCCGCCGCACCGGCAAAAGCGGGCAGGACCTCGTCATCCGCGTGCCCGCCGGCACCATCGTGCGCGACAAGCGCACCGGCGGCATCATCGCCGACCTGTTTGAGCCGGGCGAGCCGCGCATCCTGCTGCGCGGCGGACGCGGCGGCCACGGCAACGCGCGCTTCGCCACCGCCACCCGCCAGGCGCCCAATTTTGCCAAGCCCGGCATCAAAACCCTGTGGCATGAGTTCATTCTGGAACTGCGCACCATTGCCGATGTGGGCCTGGTAGGCTTCCCCAACGCGGGCAAAAGCAGCCTCTTAGCGCGCATCACCGCCGCAAAGCCCAAGATTGCCAATTACCCCTTCACCACCCTGCAGCCCAACCTGGGCATCGCCCAGCACAAGGGGCAAAGCTTCGCCATCGCGGACATCCCCGGCCTGATTGAGAAAGCCAGCGAGGGAGCAGGGCTTGGTTTTGCCTTCCTCCGCCATGTGGAGCGCACCCGCCTGCTTTTGCACGTGGTGGACACCTCTGGCCAGGAAGCGCGCGACCCGGTGGATGATTTCACCACCGTTAATGAAGAACTGCGCCGCTACGGCCAATTGGATGAGCGCGCGCAGATCGTCGTCGCCAACAAGATTGACCTGCCCGACAGCGGCAAGCACCTTAACGCCCTCAAACAAGCCGCCGGGGACCGGCCTTTCTTCGCCGTCTCCGCCGCCACCGGCGAAGGCTTGAATGACCTGTTGGACGGCGTTGTCGAGCTCCTGTCCACCCTGCCGGCGCTGGAGCCCATCCGCGAGGAGGAGTTCTTCGAGGAGGAGCGCATGATCGGCTGGGAAGCCGAGCAGCTGGACGAGGGCCTCTTCGCCGTCACCGGCGGGTCCATGGACAGCCTGCTGGATGCCGTCAATTTTGACAGTTACCAGAGCATGACCTGGTTCCACCGCACCCTGCGCGCCTCCGGCGTCATCGACAAGCTGCGCGAGTTGGGCGCCCGCGAGGGCGACACCATCCGCATTGGTGAGGACGGCATGGAGTTTGATTACGTCGAGTAAGGACGGGGGGACGGGAGTTTTTCAGAAACCTTTTTTGAAAAAATGGTTTCCGAACCTTCTAAAAAACTTTGGAATTGATATAACAGGTGATTTCAATGAGTATAGAACGCTTGTACCTGGTGAAGGCGGGTTTGGCATATGAGGATGACATCCAGGCCTATAAGGAAGCCTGTTTAGCGGATGACCCGGGTGGCATTCACGGCGCGCATGGCCTTGAGGAAAAATCGGTTCGTGATTGGCTGACTGAGCTTGCCCTGCGTGAGAAAGAAGAGACCTGCCCGCCCGGCTACGTCCCTGACAGCACCTACCTGTGCTATCGGGAGAAAGACAAGGCGCTGGTGGGCATCATCAACATCCGCCACCGCTTAAACGAAGGCTTGCTGGAGCACGGCGGCCACATCGGCTACGCCATCCACCCCGCCTTTCGCAACCGGGGCTACGCCAAGGAGCAGCTGCGCCTGGCGCTACAAATCTGCAGGGACAAGCTGGGGCTGGAGCGCGTCCTGCTCACCTGCAACGCGGACAACCCGGCCTCGCAGGCGGTCATCACCCGCCTGGGCGGCGTGTATGAGGACAGCCGCCTGGACCCGGACAACAAGGAAACCCAACGCTACTGGATCCAACTAACATAAAAGGGGACAACTATGGAATTAAAAGGAAAACAACGCGCCTACCTGCGCAGCCTGGCCAACAACCTGGACACCATCCTGTATGTGGGCAAGGACGGCATCACCGACAACATCATCCGCGAGGCCAATGACCTGCTGGACAAGCGCGAGTTGATCAAGTGCGCCGTGCAGCAAAACGCGCCGCTGTCCGCCAAGGAAGCCATCATTGAACTGTGCGACCGCACCAGCGCCAGCCCCGTGCAAACCATTGGCCGCCGCTTCACCATCTACCGGCAAAACGAAGAAGAGCCGGTCATCACGCTGCCCTAAGGAAAGGATACACGATGGACAGAACCCAGATTATGCCCGGCCTGGTGGACACCCTGCGCACGCTGGCCACCACCCCCTCCCCCACCGGGATGACAGAAGGCATTGAAGCCCTGCTGGTGCAGCACTTGAAGGACCTGGGCTTCTCCCCCTGGCAGAGCAAGAAGGGCGCGGTCTTTGCCAAACTGAATGAGGCGCAGGGCGAAGGCATCCTGCTATCCGCCCATATTGACACCCTGGGCCTGATGGTGCGCGCCGTCAAGGGCAACGGGCGCCTGCGCATCACGCAGCTGGGCGGATACCCTTTGCAGTACGCCGAGCAGGAGAACGTGCAGGTCCACACCCGCGGGGGTGAAGTCATCCCCGGCACCCTGCGCATGAACCAGCCCGCCGTGCACGCCAACAAAGACCTGCGCACCGCGGAGCGCACGGATGAGAACATGGAAGTGGTGCTGGACAAAAAGGTGGCCACCAGGGAGGAAACCGAGGCGCTGGGCATTGGCGCCGGGGACTTCATCACGCTGGACCCGCGCTTTGTCGCCAGCAGTGACGGCTTCATCAAAAGCCGCCACATGGATGACAAGGCCTCCGCCGCCGTCCTGCTCACCCTGGCACGCGCCTTCAAGGACGGCAAGGCCGCCTGCAAGCGCCCTGTCTATTTGCTCTTCACCAATTATGAGGAGGTAGGGCACGGCGCCAGCGCCGCTCACCCGGAGGGCATTACCGACATGATTGCGGTGGACATGGGCGTGGTGGGCGATGATCTGTCCACGGATGAGCTGAAAGTCAGCATCTGCGCCAAGGACTCCGGCGGCGCGTACAACCGCGCGCTCACGGGCGAGCTGATTGATACAGCCAAAGCCAATGACCTGGCCTATGCCGTGGACATCTACCCCTATTACGGCTCGGACGCGGGCGCGGCGCTGTCTGCCGGCTATGATTACCGCCACGCGCTGATTGGCCCGGGTGTGGCCGCCAGCCACGGCTATGAGCGGGTGAACGAGGACGGGCTGTGGAACACGCTGATGCTGTTGGTACATTATCTGAAAGCGCGTTAATACGGGATCAAAAGAATCAGGCGCGGCCGTGCTGGC
>DUQZ01000024.1 GCA_012837525.1 Clostridiales bacterium
ATCTGCCCCGCCGCGCCAAATACGGGCAGGGGCTGTTGGAGGACGCCGCGCGCGTGAAGGAGCCTGACCGCGCACTGATTGAAAAAGCGGTGCAGGAGGCACAGAAACACATACGCGCCCTGGTTCAGTCGCATTTCATCAACGCCATTGCCTTTATAGGCGAGGAGGGGGTGACCATCCCCTGCCTGGCAGGCTATCCGATGGTGACGGTGCCCTATGGCGCGGACAATGAGGGCTACCCGCTTGGCGCCACCTTCTTCGCCATGGCTGGCCAGGATGAATTCCTGATGAACCTGGCCTACGCCTTTGAACAGGGCACCATCCTGCGCATGATTCCTGAAAAATATCTGCAAAACGAACAGCGGTAAGAACAGCGAAAATACGCATTATTAAAGAAGGCCGGCCTTTCCTCCTGTTGGAAAGGCCGGTTTGAATATTGCGGTTTAACAAGAAACTACGTAATCAACTTAAAATAGAAGGCACAAGCGCCAACCGTCCCAACCCGACAAAATCGCAGATTTTGGAGGAAAGGAGCCGCGACGGAACGTGTGAGAGGGGACTTTTGAAAAAAGTCGCCGCGAACTAAGTGTAGTCCGCGGCGACGCTGGTGCGGTCGACGAGACTTGAACTCGTACGGTTTTCACCACACGCCCCTCAAACGTGCGCGTATGCCAGTTCCGCCACGACCGCATGGCAGCACCGGTGATTATAGCCCAGCAGGCAGCGCCTGTCAAGAAAAACCAAATAAAGCGCCTACTGCGTGTTTTGCGCGGGTTCCTCCTGATTCATAGCCTCTTTAGCCCCGGATTCTGTCTCCTCCGGCTCGGGCAGGCGCACCAATTGGTCAAAGGCGCGCACCACCAGGTAGGAATAGGGCGCGTGATCGGCCAGCACCATATCCGGCCCAACCAGGGAGTGGGTCAAAAACAGGGTTTTGAGGATCATCCGCGCCAGCGCCACCGTGCCGAAGCGCTCGATAAGGGCATGCACCTTCTCCCCCATCTTGTGGATGTCCTCCGGGTTGGCTTCTTTGCCTGCCGCGTCCTGATAATACTGCTGAAAACCCATGATGGTAAACCGCAGCAGCCTGCGCGTCCATTCCTCTGTTAAGGCGGGCAGGTCATACACGGTATGGTCCACAAACACAGCCAGGGCCGAGGCAACCGCCTTGGCCGGCTGGGGGCGCAGGGCATCCAAAAGAGCAAGCGCGAACAGCAGGCCCTGCTGGGTATCCCGCAGGCTGCCAAGCAACGCCAGGGTTTCAATAAACAGGGGGTTGTCGCGGTATTCGCCGTAGCAGACCTCCCGGAACACATCATCGCCACGCAACAGGTAGCTGACGCCCAGGTGATCGCGCAGCCCCACCCTGGGGATTAGATCATCCGCGACCAAGAAGTGCGTCAGCGGGCAGAGCAGCTCATCCTGGGGCAGGTCAATCGCGACAGAGGGCGAGGCGAAGCCAAAGCCCAGCAGGTGCTGCTTTTGCACGCCGGCTTTGAGTTTTTGATGCGTCCATATCTGCAACACGGCCGCGCCCTGGCTGTGCCCTGCTGCGACCACCCGAAAGGCGCTGTCGGGCTGTTTGCAGGCTTCCAGCACATCCTTCAGCGTCAATTCTTCCATGTCCAGCGCTTGCGCGGCGCTTGGAAAGCGGATCTCCGCCTCCTTGCTTTCAAACTGGGCAGCCAGGTCAAAAAAACCCTCGTGGAAGTGCCCTTCCCGCTGCAGACGCATGTTGCTGGCCCAGTCCTGCGGCCTTCTGCCGGTGCCCATGAACCCGATGGCGATGGTGAACCGCTTGGGCGCGTGCTCCCGGATCATCACCACAGCCTTGCCGGTGTGCAGCTGGATATCCGGCTGCAGGTAACTTTTGATGTCCGTAATGGGGTTGGTGAGGTTGGTCAGCCCGCGGGCCAGTTTGGGCAGGATGGCGTTGAAGATGCCCTGCTGCCACGCGCCCACGTCCTCCCGCAGGCGCACGCCGGAAATCAAACGGCTGTCCACCTGGATGACCATGTCCGTCCAGCCGGCCGACAGCCAGGGGCCTGCCTCAAAGTCGTAGGACAGCTGGGCCAGCTCCAGTCCAAAGCGCGCGGCTTCGCGGTGCAGCTGCCCCTGGTTGACCTGATCATACCAGCTGGTATCCCGTAAATCGGTCTTGGTGTAATTCCCAAAATGCGGCATAATCCCTCCTGATCGCAGTGTATCACCGGATAGATTTTTGAGCAAACACTCCGCCAACCAAAAAAGCAAAGCGGAGCCGCAAAAGGACCAGCCCGTCACAGCATGAACAAGTGAGTCTGGTATCTTTACAAAGATGCTTGCATTCGTGCAAACGCCGCCGTATAATGACCATGGTTGAGCCGCGGTCTGTGGTTGAAAGCCGATGCCAGTCGCAGGCAAAACGGCCCACGTAAGCCGGCGAAACGCCGGTGAGCATGGTGCGATCTAGATGTCAGTCCGGCCGGGCGCAAGCCCGAGAGAGCGGCGTAGGGCGCAAACGCGCTGAGCAAAACTCCAGCCGGCGGGTGTGGGGGCAAAGACCAGGTCAGCGGGGTTCAACCAATTTTTTGAGGGGGTTTCCAATTCATGTATCAGGACAAAACCATGGTGTGCCGTGATTGCGGCAGCGAATTTCAGTTTACCGCTGGCGAGCAGGAGTTTTACGCGGAAAAGGGTTTCCAGAACGAGCCCACCCGCTGCCAGGAGTGCCGCAGGACCCGCAAGGCCAACCGCAACAATGGCCCGCGCGAAATGCACGACGCCATCTGCGCCCAGTGCGGCGCGGACACGCAGGTGCCTTTCCTGCCCCGGGATGATCGTCCCGTCTACTGCAGCGACTGCTTCGCCCAGATGCGCGGATAAATATTTCTACGCACAGAGCCGCCTCAAACGGGGCGGTTTTTTTGTTTCGCCAAAGTGTCTGAGGACACTTTGGCGGCTTGGAAGTACCGGCATTTTCGCTTGCGAGCTGCGCTCGCGGGCAGCGAAAACGCGTGGAACGCATTGCTACGCAATGCCCCGCCCGCCCGGCAAAGCCGGGCGATACGATTTCAGTCAGAGGGCTGTGCCCTCTGAAACTCCCCCGGGTTCATTTACATCTTTTCTTAACCGCTTTGGTAGACTATTTTTTGCTTAGGTCAGGTTTGACAGGAACACCATCCTGCAATAAGATAAAAAAATGAAAACGCGATTGATGACGCTGTTGGCGTCAGCCCTGATACTGGGTCTCATCCTCACCACCCTGCCCACAGATGGTTTTGCGGAGACCGGCTTCACCGTCAGCCTGCCCGCGCAGATACGGCCTTACCGGAATGAATCCATCGCCCTAGATCTCCCGGCTGATGGCATCTTGACCATTCACGCCCAGGTGCAGGGCAAACGCCTTTTGATTGTAAAAGAGCAGCCTGTGCAAAAGGGCAGTTTAAGCATTCCTTTTGCCGGTCTGTCCATCAATGACGAAGCGCTGCTGCGGGGTGAAGCGCGATTGCAGGCGCAGCTTGTTACTGGGGACAAAACACTGGAAGCGACAGCCGCCTTCCGTGTGATGCAGCCAGCCGCGGGCATCAGCTATGTGCTTCTGTCCCGGGACAGCATGTCCATTCACGATGAGGAAAGCCTGTATGCCGACCATCAGTTAAGCAGGGCTGGCACCCTGATTGTCAGCCTGTACCGGGAGGGTGAGGATGACAAGCCCCTCTTTCGGCGCTCATTTACACGCAAGGATACCCTGCCCCACGCCTACCGCTGGGACAAAACCATCGCCGGCAAGCCCGCGCCCGCCGGGAACTACTATTTCCTGTTTGAGGCGCAGGGCTCCCAGCAGGAGCCCATCAGGCGGCCTTTTATTTTGACGGAGGAACCCGCCAACCCGCCGGGCATTGAGGTAACTAAAAAAGGCCATTTCCTGCCCGAGAGCATGGATGACGCCAGCGTCTGGGCGGCCATGATGGCGCCCATCACCGTGATTGACATCGGCGCCTCCCAGCACCAGCGGGTGTACGCCGAGCCCAGCACAAAATCCAAGGTGGTGGGCATGATGCATGGGCAGTCCGCCGGGGTGGAGATTTTGGAAGTTGGCCCCGCCGGCTACCTCAAAATCCGCGCCGCGCGGCATGGCGACGGCAAATGGATGATCGGCTACATCCCCGACAACCGCTTAAAAACCATTACCCCCTATGACCGCTATGGCCTGCTGATTGACAAGAACGCGCAGACCATCAGCGTGTATGAGCGGGGCAAAAAACTGGGCACGCTGAAGATCAGCACAGGTATTTACGTGCCCCCGGGCGTCAACTCCTTTGACACGGTGCCCGGCGCCTTTTTGACCAAGAGCCGTGTTGCGGAGTTCCCCAGTGAGGGCATCCGCTATGAGTACGCCATGCGCATTGACGGCGGCAACCTGCTGCACGGCTCCGGCTACCGCATCATCAACGGCCAGCGCGATTACAGCTTCCAGACGGAGCGTTTGGGGCAGATCGCGTCCCACGGCTGTGTGCGCGTGCAGCATGACTTAAACGAACAGGATTTGAACGCCTGGTGGCTGTACGCCAACCTGCCGCGCAATACCAAGCTGCTGGTGCTGCCGTCTGAAGACAACCTGCGCCTGGAAGGCGAGCAAGCGCCTGAAACGGTGGAGGACGCGCTGATGGAGGACGCCATCACGCATGTGACTGAAGAAGAGCCGGAAATGGAAACAGAACCCGAAAACACCAGTGAGCCTGCCGCCAATGAGCAGGCTCCTTCCTTCCAGGTGGTGGCTGCGGCGGACCTGGGCGCGCCTGTACCGGAGGGCAGCACCCTGATTACCATGACCTTTGGCGGGGATTGCGTGCTGGGCAGCGAGGAGCACAGCAAAAACAAGCCCGAATCCTTCCACAGCGTCATTGAACAGCACGGCATGGCCTGGCCCTTCTCCGGGCTTTCTGACATCCTGCAGGCGGATGACATCAGCATGGTGAATCTGGAAAACGTGCTGCAGGATACCCGCAAGGGCTTTAACCAACGGCTGCACAACTTCCGCGGGCCCAGCGAATTTGCCAACATTTTAAAACTGGGCGGCATTGAGCTGGTGAACATCGCCAACAACCACTTTGTGGACTACGGCCAGGACGGCAAGAACAGCACCCGCAACGCGCTGCGCGCGGCGGGCGTCCCATTTGCCGGTTACAGCGCGCTGTATGTGCACGAGAAGGACGGCATCAAGATTGGCTTTGGCGGCATTCGGGAGACCGTCTTCCACCAAAACCACAAGCGCGTCGCGGATGAGATTGATGAGCTCAAGCGCATGGGCGCGGATTATATAGTCTATACCTGCCACTTTGGCATTGAGTATGAAACCAGCCACAATGAGATTCAGACCATGATCGCCCGCGCGGCGATTGATGCCGGCGCCAACCTGGTGATCGGGCACCACACCCACGTGGTGCAGGGGATTGAGCAATACAAGGGCGGCCTGATCTTCTACTCCCTGGGCAACCTGGTGTTTGGCGGCAACCTGGAGCTGTCCACCTTTGACGGGCTGATGGCGCAGATTGGCCTGGTGTATGAAGGCAAACAGCTGAAGGAAACCCGTGTGCAGTTCATCCCCGTCATCACCTCCGGCATCCGCCCGCACAATGATTTCCGCCCTGTGGCGGCAGAAGGGGAGGACAAGGCACGCATCCTGGCCGCCATAAACGCGGACAGCGACCAGGACTACCCGGACCGGTTTATCATCTCCGCGCGATAGATTCGCACACAAAAAGACACCGCCTGGCCAATCAGACGGTGTCTTTTTAAGTGGAAACTTAGCCCCTGTAGCCCGCCAGCAAGGTATCCAGTTTGCCTAAGAAACTGTCCTCCCCAAACCGGTTGATTTTGAAGAACACCGCCTGGGAGCCGCCGGAGGTGATGGCGGACAAAAACAGGCTGTTGCCGTTGCCCACCAGGGTGACGGACATGCTGACCCTGTTGCTGCCAATCCAGCTGTAGCGCTCATACACGCGCACCGCGACTCGGGTGCTGCCGTCCTGCCAATCGCTGCCGTCCTCAAAGGTGGCGGAGATGGAGCCGCCGATGATGCCCTCGTGGATGTAGTGCAGCAGGTGCTGAAAATCGCCCTGGAAGTGTCGCTCAAGCCGTGCCATGTTTGCTCCTCCTTCGCTTAAATCGCGAGGTCTTTTCTGGAATAATAAAGGATACCAAGGATAAAAATCAATCCGGGTACCGCGAAGCCCAGGCCGATGGCATCCCACATCGGGCCGCCGTTTGATGTAATGCGGCCGATATCCGTGTAGTAATAGGGTGTGAAATACTTGAAGGTTGCCACCTCACGGTTGATGTTGATGAAGAGATTGACAAAGTAAAACGCCAGCACCAAGCCCAGGCCGGGCACCACGCTGTCACGCTTTCTGAAGCAGGAGATGCCAAAGCAGAGCACCGCCACCTGCAGGTTCATCATAAGCAGGGACAGATGGAAATCCGTAAAGCGCTTTTGTGGGAAACTCATCCCGATCAGCCCCGCGCCGATATGCCCGGCCATGATAAAGATGGCGTTGAGCACCAAGATTTGCAGCAGCATGGCGATAAACTTCTGTACAAGAACAGTGGTGCGGTTGATGGGGTGGGGGAACAAAAACTCCGCCGTGTGGCGGCCTTCCTCCCGCGCGACGATGTTCATCGCGGTGATGGCCGCGAACATGCCGCCGCCCAGGCCCAGGAAGTTGCCGTTTTCCAGGCCGTAGTAGTTCATGAACTCAAACATGTCCATGTTTTGCAGGTTGAACATCTGCCCCAGGATGCCCATGCGCTCCACCATGGCGTTAAACATGCCGGAGTAGTTGGCCACCTGCGGGTAGAGCGTCAACGCCAGGATGGCGAAAAAGGACAGGGAGAGCGACCAGATGAGCGTGCCCTTCCAGTGAAAGCGGATCTCGTTGCGCAACACGGTCATTTCTGCTCACCGCCCTTCTCGTAAAAATGCAGGAAGATCTCTTCCATGTCTGGCTCTGTGATGCTTAAATCTGAAAACTCAACCGCCTGCAAATCCCGCATCAGCTTTTTGTAATCCCCCCGGAAGAGGAAGCTGGTGTTGTGGTTGATGTTGGTGATGTTCAGCGCGCCCGGGAAATCCTCCGGCAGGTAGTCGCAGCCGCGCAGGGTGACGCGCTTGGCGGCGGAGCGGGAGAGCGCCTCCACGCTGTCCTCCACCACCAGCTTGCCCTCGCGAATGATGGCGGCGCGGGTGCAGTGCTGCTGGACTTCCGACAGGACGTGGCTGGACAAAAAGACCGTGGCGCCCGCGCGGTGGCGGTCCATGATCAGATCCCAGAAGGCCTTTTGCACCAGGGGGTCCAGGCCGCTGGTGGCCTCATCCAATATTAGCAGCGAGGGCTTGTGCTGCAGCGCCAGCGCGATGGCCAGCTTCTTTTTATTGCCAAAGGACAGCTCATCAATTTTGCGGTTCATGTCAAGGGAGAGCGCGCCGCAGACACGCCGGGCTTCCAGCGCGCAGTCACGGCGCCGGAACTGGCTGGCCATCTTGAGGGCATCCGAAACCCGCATGCCGGGGTAGTAGGAGGCTTCAGAAGGGATATAGCCGATGTCGGACAAGATTTCCCGCTTGTGGCGGCGCACATCAAGGCCAAAGACCTCAGCGCGCCCGGCGTTGGCGTAAATCAGCCCCAGCAGCACGCGGATGGTGGTGGACTTGCCCGCGCCATTGGAGCCGATGAAGCCGTAGATATCCCCTTTGTTGACTGTGATGTCCAGATCGGTGATGCCGCGCGCGCGGCGGTACCGCTTGGTGAGTTGATGGGTCTTGATGACCGCTTCCATGCCAGCCCTCCTGAGTGATTTGCCCATATTGTAACATCATTTTAACAAATAGAACAGTCCTGTGGATTTACAATCAAGGGGTCCTGGGGTAGTATGTCAGCAGGAGGATTGCGATGTACACACAACAAGATTTGGATGCCATCAACAAACAGCTCAAGCGGCGCGTGCTTTTCTGGCTGATCCCGGAAATCCTGCTGCTGGGGCTTGTGGTATATAGTTTTATCCTGCGCATAGAGTGGCTCACCAGCCTGCTCTTCGCGCTGCTCTGCGCGGTAATTTTGTTTTCCCTGGTGATGCTGATTTTGCCGGTGCGGCGCTACCGGCAGTTTTTGATGAACGCCCTGTATGGCCGCAGCCGCGATGATGTGGCGGCCTTTGACCTCATCGAGGATTTGCAGACTGTCACCCGTGAGGGCGTGCGCTTTTACCCGGTTACCATGCGCGCGGACACCATCAAGGAAGAGCTGGACGAGCGCAGCTATTATTGGGACGCCAACCTGCCCCTGCCGGACTGGCAAAAGGGCGAATATATCAAGATCACCTCACACGAGCGGATGATCATCAACTGGGCGCGGGCAGAGAAACCTGCCCCCGCAAACTAAGTTACAGCAACTCGAGGATGTCCTCCTCAATGCTCTCCGGCGTTGTCTGCGGCGCGTAGCGCTTGACGGGGACGCCGTCCTTGCCAATTAAAAACTTGGTAAAGTTCCACTTGATGGCATCTCCCATGATGCCGGGCAGGGATTCCTTCAGGTAGACAAACAGCGGGCTGGCGTCGTTGCCGTTCACATCCACCTTTTCAAACTGCGGGAAGGTGAGGGCAAAGCGCGCGATGCAGAACTGGTGGATCTCCTCACTGCTGCCGGGCGCCTGCTTGCCAAACTGGTTGCTGGGGAAGTCCAGCACCACAAAGCCCTTGTCCTTGTGGCGCTCATACAATTCCTGCAGCGCGGTATACTGCGGGGTAAAACCGCAGTGGGTAGCGGTGTTGACAATCAGCAGCACTTTGCCGCGGTAATCAGCCAGGGAGACCTCGTTGCCGCGGATGTCGCGGACGGTGAAATCATAAACGCTCATGTTCATCCTCCTTGTTGTAAATCAGTTGTATACAATCAAAGTATACCCTGACAGATGACGGCAGGATGCCGTACAATGTGGACAATGTCTGTTGGAATATCATCAAACAACCGGAGGGATACCATGTCACAGCACCTGATGCATGTCTACACAGGCGATGGGAAGGGCAAAACCACCACCGCCATGGGCCTGGCCCTGCGCATGCTGGGCCACAAGCAGCCCGTTTTCATCGCGCAGTTCATGAAGGACGGCAAATCGGCAGAGCTTACTGCCCTGCGCCAGTTTGAGGAAGCGCATATCTTTGACAGCGCCAAGCTGCGCGGCTTCTTTGGCCGGCTCACGCCCGAGCAGCAGGAAGAAACCAGGCAGGAACACCTGGCGTCTGTGGAGCGGATGAAGGGAAAGATAGAAGAAATGAAGCCCGCGCTGACAGTGCTGGATGAGTTAAACGTCGCGCTGACCATGCAGCTGGTGACGCTGGACGCGGCCATCTCGCTCATTGACTGCGCGCTGCAGTATGGGGATGTCGCGGTGACCGGTCGCTACGCGCCGCAGGCCTTGATTGACAAGGCTGATTATGTCAGCAAGATTGAGGCGGTGAAGCACCCCTTCAACGAGAGCATCAGCGCCCGAAAGGGTATCGAGTTTTAGGATACTGAACACGCGAAGTAACGCGAACAGGAGCCGAGGAGTTTTTTGTCTCCGCAAAGTCGAGTGAAGGAGGCGTAGCCGCAGTGCTACGTTGACTGAACGAGATGAAGCGGAGGCGAAAAAGAACCGGCTCCTGGAAGCGTTAGTGAGTGCGTTCAGTATAGATCAAACCAATCGCCAAATGTTTCATATTTCTGTCCGCCCGCGTAGGCTGTGGCCTGCAGGCGGTATTTGCCCGCTGGCGCCTGGGCGCCAGCGCTTGTTTTGCCGTCCCAGAACAGCGTGCTGCCCTCGTCCTGCAGGTGCAGCGGCCGGCTCATCTGGTTAAGCTGCAGGTAGGAGACCGTCTTGCCTTCCTCATTGAGGACGCGGGCGGTGTATTCCACCGCGCCGGTGTGGCGCAGGACGAAGGCGGCTTCCTCCCCCGTGCCGGGCGTAAAGCCGGGCGCGCTGTCCACCCGCAGCTGCGGGTCATTTTGCTGCGTCTGCACACTGGTGAGCACGCAGGCCAGGGGGCGGGAGCGGTCCTCAAACACGGTGATGAGCATCAGCAGCAAATAGCCGGACAAATCCTGCATGCCCTCGGCGATCTCAAAGGAGATTTCCTTGCGGCCGGGCAGCACAATGCCATCCCCCCGGCCCATGTCCGCGATACTTTGGGGGTTTTGAAACTGCCACTCGCCCTGGTCCATATACACCAATTGGTAGGCCAGGCGGGCGTCCTGGTTTAAGGTGTAGGAAAATTGGATCGGTTCCCCTGCCTCCCGGATGATGGCGGACTCAAGCAATAATCGCGTCACCAGCCGGGAGCGCGGCACCGCGTAGGGGGTGCGGTAGGCGAAGACCACAAAATCATCCTGCTGCGGGTAAACCTGCGGCGTGGACGCCCCGTAGGCCAGCAGCTGATGGGTGTACAGCTCCTGCAGGGTGATCAGCCCGTCCTGGTTGCTGTCCGCGGCATAGCGGCCTTCCGCGCTGATGCCCTCGGTGAGCGCGTGGGAGAAGAAGCTGCCGCCCTGCACTGTACCCGCGCCGTCCGTCCAGAGGAAGCTGGGCTCCTGCGCGCCGGCGCTTGTGAGTACCTTGAAATCCTGCCCCGTAAACATGGAGCGCACAAGCGGGATGTCCATCCCCTTGTTGATGGCGGCGCCACTGAAGCAGGCGTCCAGGATGATCACCTTGACGCCGGGGATGATCTTGAGGCCTTCGTAAATATCGCGGATATGCAGGTGGCTCTCCTGCTCGCCGTCGCTCATCAGGGCGATGAAATCCGTCTTGTCCGCTGACTGCAAACCGTGGGTGCTGAGATAAAACAGGCTGATGTCCAAGTCCCCAGCGCCCGCAAACGCGCTGGCTGCCAACTGCGCGAAGCTGTCCTTATCAAGCGCCTCATTTAAACTGACGCGGATGCGGCTGTAGCCGCGCGTGTCATACAACAGCGCCCTGCGCAGGGCAATGACATTGTTGTAGGAGGAGGGCGCGGTATCCGGCTGGCTGATAAAATCATCACAGGCCACCAGCAGCGCGCGCAGGGTGGGCGCAGGCTGTTCCCCCGCCTTCGCGGGATATATGGAAAAAAGGATGACAGCCGCCATCAGGATGGCAAGTGGACGCCGCAAGACGGCCTCACCCCCTTTAATCAATCTGAAATCACTTTAACAAAGGCTGAAAACAGCGTCAAGTGGTCCAATTGACAGTACGCTTTGCGGCGCATACACTATAGGTACCAAAAGGAGGATGAGGCGCATGAATACGCTGCAGCAAACGGGCCGGCGCATGGTGTTTTGGGGCGCCTTGCTGCTGCTTGGCTGGGCGGTGTATGAATTGTCGATCCGCTATGAGGAAATGGTCACCTGGACCACGCCGGTGTACAGCCTGGTGCAGGACGGAAAAATCACTTGGCTGGACTATTTTAGCAGACTGCCCTGGCAACGGCTGCAAACCCACGCCTTCCTGATCATCTGCGCGCTGTTCTCCCTCTACGCGCTCATCGCCCGGCGCGGGCTGATTGCCGGCATCATCAGTATCCCCATCGCCGTTTTGCTGATTATCTTCTCCCTGGGCAGCACCAATCTGTTGAGCGCCAGCCTGTGGCAGAAATTGAAGATGCTGCCCCTGGTGCTCATCGGCGTGGGCAACCTGCTGAAAGTGATCGCCAGCGCCCGCAAGCCAAAGGCGGAGCCAGTCTTGCCCGGCCAGCCGCACCAGACTGTGCCCTATGACCCCTTCCGGATGAACCGGCCAAGATCATAA
Organism: Clostridiales bacterium; assembly: GCA_012837525.1. Lineage (GTDB taxonomy): Bacteria > Bacillota > Clostridia > Christensenellales > Aristaeellaceae > UBA6115. The sequence continues at coordinate 11,800 of DUQZ01000024.1, forward strand.
TTTATATCAACTCATCATGCCATGCCGCGCGCATGGCTTTTTTTGACACAAAGCGTCATTTTCCGTACATTTAAATTAATTTACAATTTATTGTTCGTCTTTTTCTTGACTTTTGTGGGGTTTTGACCCCATAATTGGGATGCCGCTGGACGTTTTACGGAATCTGCCGACGCGGCGCTTTGTATTTACAGCTTGCGTACTGGATTTCCCTTGATCAGGGAATGGAGGATGAGATGAAAAAAATCGCGATACTCATGGGCAGCGCCAGCGACCTTCCCATCGCGGAGGACGCGGCTAAGACCCTGGAACAGCTAAATATCCCCTTTGTTGTGAAGGTCTGCTCGGCCCACCGGACACCGGATAAGCTGCAGGCCTTCGCGCATTCCGCGCGGGAGGAAGACTTTGGCGCCCTGATTTGCATCGCTGGTCTGGCCGCGCACCTGGCGGGCGCCGCCGCGGCACAGACCACCCTGCCTGTGGTGGGCGTGCCAGCCCTGTCCGGCCACCTGGGCGGCATGGACGCCCTGCTGTCCACCGTGCAGATGCCCCCTGGCATCCCGGTTGCCACCGTGGCCATCAACGCTGGCCGCAACGCAGCCCTTTTGTGCGCGCAGATGCTGGCGATTACAGATAGCGCGCTGGCGGACAAACTGATGAATTTGCGCACGCAGATGGCCGAGGGCGTCACCCAAACAAACGAGGAAATCAGCAAGCGCTTTGACACGCGTGATAAGGAGAAAAAATGATGAACCAATACCCACTGCTGTACAAGGGCAAAACCAAGGATGTCTACCAGATGCCGGATAACCAGGTGCTGCTGCGCTTTAAGGATGATGTGACGGGCACAGACGGTGTGTTTGACCCAGGCGCCAACACGGTGGGCCTGTCCATCTCGGGCATGGGTTTGGCCAACCTCAAAATGTCCCTGCATTTCTTCCAATTGTTGGAAGAAGCCGGCATCAAAACGCATTTTGTGTCCGCCGACTTGAATCAGGGCACCATGGTTGTGAAGGCCGCCAGGCCCTTTGGCAAGGGGCTTGAGGTGATTTGCCGCCGCCGCGCGGTGGGCAGCTTCATCCGCCGCTATGGCGCCTATATCGATTCCGGCACACCGCTTGATGACTATGTGGAAATGACGATCAAGGATGATGAGCGCGGCGACCCCTTGATTACTAAAGAAGGTCTGGCCGCCCTCCATATCCTGGACGAAGCGCGCTATGAGGAATTGGTGCAGCTCACAAAGCGTATCACTGCCGTGATCGCCAGGGATTTAGACTGGCTGGATCTGGAATTGATTGACATCAAGTACGAGTTTGGCCTGGCGGGTGAGGAACTGGTGCTGATGGATGAAATCTCCGCCGGCAACATGCGCGTATGGGATGAGAGCGCGTCCATAGAGGCGCTGGCCCTGGCCCAGCGTGTTTTGGAAAAGGATATAAAGAATGCCTGAATTGCGCGAGGAATGCGGGGTGCTGGGCATCTACCGCAACCAGAAGGGGCCCATGGCCATGGACTGCTACCTGGGCCTGTGCGCCCTGCAGCACCGCGGCCAGGAAAGCTGCGGCATCGCGGTGAACGAGGACGGCCTGTTCCGCTTTCACTTGGACGCGGGTCTGGTGAGCGAGGTGATGAACCCGCGCATCCTGGAAGACCTGGGCCAGGGGCAGATCGCGGTGGGCCATGTGCGCTACGGCACGGATGACACCCGCGGGCGCATCAACATGCAGCCACTGGTCATCAACCACCGGAAAGGACGCCTGGCGCTGGCCAACAACGGGGCCTTGACCAATTACTCCAGCCTGCGGGAGGATTTTGAGAAGCAGGGCATGATCTTCCATACCACAGGCGACGCGGAGGTCATCTCCTGTGCGATTACGCGGGAGCGCCTGACCGCTGCCACCACGGAGGAAGCGCTGGCGCGCGCGATGGACAGCCTGGACGGCAGCTATACCCTGGTGATGATGACACCGCGCAAGCTGATTGCGGCGCGCGGTCCGCGCGCCTTCCGCCCGCTGTGCTATGGCAAACTGCCGGAAGGCGGCTTTGTAGTGGCGTCCGAATCCTGCGCCTTGCCTGTTTTGGGCGCGGAGTTTGTGCGTGACATCCGCCCCGGGGAGATCGTGGTCTTCAACGACACCGGCGCGCGCAGCATCACCACCCATTGCGGGTCAAAGCCGCGCTCGGCCTGTATGTTTGAGTATATCTACTTCGCCAGGCCGGATTCTGTGCTGGACGGCGTCAGTGTGCATGAAGCCCGCGCCCGCGCGGGCGAGATCCTGGCGCGGGAGCACCCGGTGCAGGCTGATATTGTGGTGGGCGTACCCGACAGCGGCATTGACGGCGCTGTGGGCTACGCCCGCGCCTCCGGCATCCCCTACGGGCCCGGCTTTATCAAAAACCGCTACATCGCGCGCACCTTCATCAACCCCGAGAACAAGGACCGCGGCACCATGGTGAAGATCAAGCTGAACCCCGTGTCCGCCGTTGTATCCGGCAAACGCGTGGTGCTGGTGGATGATTCCATCGTGCGCGGCACCACCAGCAAAAACATCGTGCGCCTGCTGCGGGAAGCCGGCGCCAGGGAGGTGCATATGCGCATCACCTCCCCGCCCTTTTTGTACCCCTGCTACTATGGGACGGACATCAAATCCACCGACAAGCTGATTGCCAGGCAGCGCAACATCAAGGAGATTCAGGAGATCATCGGCGCGGACAGCCTGCATTACTTGAGCCATAAGGCTGTGCGCGCGATCGCCGCGCCCATCCCGCCGGAAGATTTGTGCATCGCTTGTTTTTCCGGCCAGTACCCCTCCGACATTCCAGATGACGCACTGCGTGACCGCTATGCCAAACGACTGATCAGGGTAGGAGAATTGCAATGAAATCCGACAGCCAACATTACAAAGACGCGGGTGTAGACATCAACGCGGGCTACCGCGCGGTGCAATTGATGAAGGACAGTGTGGAACGCACGCGCATTCCGGGGGTCCTCTCCGGCCTGGGCGGCTTTGGCGGGCTGTTCATGCCCGACCTTTCCGGCATGAAAAAGCCCGTGCTGGTAAGCGGCACGGACGGTGTGGGCACCAAGCTGAAGCTGGCCTTTTTGATGGACCGCTATGATACCATCGGCATTGACTGCGTGGCCATGTGCGTCAACGACATCATCTGCTGCGGCGCCAAGCCCCTGTTTTTCCTGGATTACCTGGCGCTGGGCAAGAACGTGCCCGAGCGCGTGGCCGACATTGTTGCCGGCGTGGCCGAGGGCTGCGTGCAGGCGGGCTGCGCCCTGATTGGCGGCGAGACGGCGGAGATGCCCGGCTTTTACCCGGTGGATGAGTTTGACATCGCGGGCTTTGCCGTGGGCATTGTAGATGAGGAGAACATCCTGCAAAAGGAATCCATCAGGGAAGGCGATGTGCTGATCGCCCTGCCCTCCTCCGGGCTGCACTCCAACGGCTACTCCTTAGCACGCAAAGTCTTTTTGGTGGAGCACCGGGATTTGCACATGCCGCTGGAGGAACTGAACGGCCAGAGCCTGGGCGACGCCCTGCTTGAGCCCACCCGTATTTATGTAAAGCCTGTGCTGGACGTGCTGAAAAACGCCCGCGTGCACGGCATCGCGCACATCACCGGCGGCGGCTTTTATGAGAACCTGCCCCGCTTTTTGCCGGAAGGCTACTGCGCCAACGTGCGCCGGGAGAGCATTGTGACCCCTCCCCTCTTTGACCTGTTGGCAAAGCGCGGCGGCATCAGTGAGAAGGAGATGTTCTCCACCTTCAACATGGGCGTGGGCATGGTGCTGGCCGTACAAAAAGAGGACACGGACAAGGCCATGGAGGTGCTGACATCCCATGGTGAGGCGCCCTTTATTTTAGGCGACATCATCAGACAGGATGAAAGCCTGCGGTTTTGCTGATGGAAAAAACCAGGATTGCCATACTTGTTTCAGGCGGCGGCACCAATTTGCAGGCGCTGATTGACGCACAGCATCAAGGCGTCATTAAACATGGCGCCATCGACCTGGTCATCAGCGACCGGGAAGGCGCCTATGCCATAACGCGCGCGGAGCAGGCAGGCATCACGGCGCTGTCCCTTCCCAAAAAGGGCAAGGACGCCAGGGACTGGGAAACAGACCTGCTGCGTGTGCTGGCAGAGCACCGGATTGGGCTGGTTGTGCTGGCCGGGTTTTTGACCATCTTAAGCCCCCGGTTCATCAAGGCCTATGAAAACCGCATTGTGAACGTCCACCCCTCCCTGCTGCCCGCCTTTGGCGGTAAGGGCTTTTACGGCCTGAAGGTGCATGAGGCCGCCCTGGCGCGCGGCGTCAAATTAACCGGCGCGACCGTGCACCTAGTGAACAAGGAAGCCGACGGCGGCCCCATCCTGCTGCAAAAAGCAGTGAAGGTAAAAAAGAGTGACACGCCCCAAACCCTGCAGCAGCGGGTGATGGAAAAGGCTGAATGGATCCTGCTGCCTAAGGCGGTAGAACTGCTGTGCAAAAGAAAGGGAAACAAATGAGCATGAAACTGCTGGATTTGCCAGCGCTGCTGAAAGGCAATGCTTACCCCGGCCGCGGCATCGTGTTGGGGATGAGCCCGGATGGGCAGCAGGCGCTGTTTGCCTACTTCATCATGGGCAGAAGCAAAAACTCCCGCAACCGCGTCTTTGTGCGGGATGGGGATGAGCTCACCATCCGCCTTTATGACGAAAGCAGACTAAGCGACCCCAGCCTGATTTTATACCGCCCGACCGCCACAGTGGGCGACGCCCTGATTGTGACCAACGGCGACCAGACCGATACCATTGTGTCATCACTCAAGGACGGCGGCAGTTTTATTTCCGCCCTCAACACCCGGGAATTTGAGCCGGACGCGCCCAATTTTACCCCGCGCATCAGCGGCATGATGACGTTTGCAGGCGGGAACGCCAGCATCCAGATGGGGCTGCTGCGCGCTGCGGACGCGCAGGGCAGCGCCTGTGACCGGCACTACTATACCTATCCTGCCCTACAGGGCACCGGCCGCTTCATCCACACCTATGAGCAGGACGGCAACCCACTCCCCTCCTTCACCGGGGAGCCGCGGAAGATCGCCATCCCCAATGACACAGACGCCTTCGCGCAGGCGATCTGGGACAGCCTTAACCCGGACAACAAGGTGGCGCTGTGCGTGCGGGCCTATGATATCAAGACGCGTACTTCCAGGTTTTGGATGTTTAACCGGCACGAGGTATAAGGAGGACACCATGTATGAGATTTTGTTGAAATACGGCTGCAACCCCAACCAACTGCCTGCCAGCCTGTCGATGCGAAAGGGCGGCAAGCTGCCCCTGACGGTCTTAAATGGCAAGCCTGGCTACATCAACTTTATGGACGCCCTCAACGCATGGCAGCTGGTGAAGGCCCTCAAGTCCGCCACCGGCATTCCGGCCGCCGCGTCCTTCAAGCACGTGAGCCCGGCTGGCGCGGCCCTTGGCCTGCCGCTTTCCGCTGCGTCACAAAAAGCCTTTTTTGTTGAAGATATTGAAGGCCTGAACGACAGCCCCATCGCCTGCGCCTACGCGCGTGCCCGGGGTGCTGACCGGCTGTCCTCCTTTGGGGATTTTATCGCGCTGAGCGACATCTGTGACGAAACTTGCGCACGCGTCATCGCGCGGGAGGTGTCCGACGGCATCATCGCGCCGGGCTATGCACCGGAGGCGCTGGACATCCTGCGCCAAAAGCGCAAGGGCGCCTTCAGCGTCATCCAGATTGATCCGGACTATATGCCCGCTGTGATGGAAACGCGCGAGATCTTTGGCATCACCTTCACCCAGCGCTTCAACGACGCGGTGATTGATGAAAGCCTGCTTAAAAATATTGTGACCAAAAACAAGGACTTGCCGGAATGCGCCGCGCGGGATCTCCTGGTTGCTCTGATTACCCTCAAATACACGCAAAGCAACTCCGTCTGCCTGGCAAAAGACGGACAGGCCATTGGCATTGGCGCCGGGCAGCAGTCCCGTGTGCACTGCGTGCGCCTGGCGGCGAACAAGGCGGACATGTGGCACCTGCGCCACCATGAAAAGACGCTCAACCTGCCCTTTAGAAAAGATGTAGGCCGCGCTGCGCGCGACAACGCGATTGAGGCATTCCTGCTGGAGGGCGCGGCCGCCTTTGGTGAAGGCAGGTGGCAGGCGCTGTTTGAGCGGGAACCGGATTATATCAGCGCGGATGAAAAGAAAGACTACTTGGCCGGCCTGTCCGGCGTTTCCCTGGGCAGCGACGCCTTCTTCCCCTTCCCCGACAGCATCCTGCGCGCGGCGGAAAGCGGCGTCACCTATGTAGCCCAGCCGGGCGGCTCGGTGCGGGATGAGGAGGTCATCGCCTGCTGTGACGAACACAAGATGGTGATGGCGATGACGGGCCTGCGGCTCTTCCATCATTGAGGTAATGCAAATGAAGATATTGGTGATTGGATCTGGCGGGCGGGAGCACGCGGTGGTCAAGGCCATCAAAAAAAGCCCTCTGTGCGATACAGTGTACGCCCTGCCCGGCAACCCCGGCATGACGGAAGCCGTGCTGCTGCCCGGCACCCCGCTGGATATTGACAAAACAGTGCGCATGGCGCGGGAATACCACATCGATTTTTGTATCGTCACGCCGGAGGACCCGCTGGCAGCAGGCCTTGTGGACGCGCTGATAGACGCGGGCATCCCCTGCTTTGGCCCCAGCCAACAGGCCGCGCGGATTGAATCCAGCAAGGTGTTCTCCAAAAATCTGATGCAAAAATACGGCATCCCCACAGCAAGCTTCAGGGTGTTTGATGAGCTGGCGCCCGCTTTGGACTATGCCAAAGCCCAGCCCTACCCCCTGGTGATCAAGGCGGATGGCCTGGCGCGCGGCAAGGGCGTGGTGATCGCGCAGGATGTTGAGGAAGCGGAGCAGGCCCTCAAGGGCATGCTGTCCGGCGCGGACTTTGGGGAAAGCGGCAAGCAGGTCATCATTGAAGAAACGCTGCAGGGGCCGGAGGTATCCCTGCTGTGCCTGGCGGACGGGCAGACCATTCTGCCTTTGGTATCCGCCATGGACCACAAGCGTGCCAAGGACGGCGATAAAGGCCTCAACACCGGCGGTATGGGCGCCATCGCCCCCTCCCCCCTGTTTACAGCGGATTTGGCGGAGTACACAAGAAAACAGATTCTGGAACCCACCATGGCCGCCATGCGGGCGGAGGGCTGCCCGTTTGCCGGCTGCCTGTTTGTGGGCTTGATGCTGACCAAGGACGGCCCCAAGGTGCTGGAATACAACGCCCGCATGGGCGATCCGGAGACCCAGGCGGTGCTGCCGCTTCTGACAAGCGATTTGCTGGCCCACCTGATTGCCTGTTCCAAAGCCAGCCTGCATTTGGAGCAGCCCCAGTTTTTAGATGAATCCGCCTGCTGCCTGGTGCTGACCTCCAAGGGCTATCCGGAGCAGTTTGAAACCGGCTTCCCCATCACGGCAAGCGAAACGGACGCGCAGGTGTGCTTCGCGGGCGTGAAGGAGCAGAACGGGCAGCTGGTCACCGCCGGCGGCCGGGTGCTGAGCGTCACCGCGGTCAAACCCAGCTTGAATGAAGCGATATTGGCGGCCTATGCCGCGGCGGAACACATTGATTTTAAGGACAAAACCTACCGGACAGATATTGGGCAAAAAGCCTTGAAGGGGTTATAAAAAGATGATTAAACGGCTGTATGTGGAAAAACGGGAAGGCCTGGCACACGAAGCGCGCGCGCTGCTGACAGAATTGCAAACCGGCCTGGGGCAAACCCAATTGACCGGGCTGCGCGTCATCAACCGCTATGATGTGGAAGGCTTGAGTGAGGCAGAGTTTGAGCAGGCCATCCACACGGTGTTTTCTGAGCCGCCGGTGGACACGGTGAGTGAGGAGCTGCAGGCTTCAGAAGAAGAAACTGTCTTCGCGGTGGAATTTTTGCCCGGGCAGTTTGACCAGCGGGCGGACTCCGCCATGCAGTGCATCCAGATGCAGACGCAAAAGGACCGGCCTGTGGTCAAAAGCGCCAAAGTCTATGCCCTCACAGGCGACTTGTCAAAGCAGGACATGGACGCCATCAAAAATTACCTGATCAACCCGGTGGAGATGCGGGAGGCTTCGCTTGAAGTGCCTTCCACCTTGCATACCGCGGCGCACACCCCGCCTGCGCCCCCGGTGCTGACTGGCTTCCGCCAGATGCAGCCGGAGGAGATGACCGCCTTTTTAAAGGAATACAGCCTGTCCATGGACACGGATGACCTGCGCGTGTGCATGGACTACTTCATCAAGGAGGACCGCGACCCCACCTTGACGGAGATGATGGTGCTGGACACCTACTGGTCCGACCACTGCCGGCACACCACATTTTTAACCCACATCACCGATATCACCTGCGAGGACCCGGTGATTGAGGAGACCTTGAAGGATTATTTAAAGACGCGCGAGGCGATTGGCACGAAAAAGCCTGTCACCTTAATGGATGTTGCCACCATCGCGGCCAAAGCCCTTAGCAAGCAGGGCCTGCTGCCTGAGGTGGAGGAGAGCGAGGAAGTCAACGCCTGCACCATCCGCGTCAAGGTTGATACGCAAAACGGGCCGGAGGACTGGCTGCTGCTGTTTAAGAACGAGACGCACAACCACCCGACAGAGATTGAGCCCTTTGGCGGGGCGGCCACCTGCATCGGCGGCGCCATCCGCGACCCGCTCTCCGCCCGGGCTTATGTGTATGCCGGCATGCGCATTACAGGCGCCGGGGACCCCACCCAGCCCATCGCGGAGACCATCCCCGGCAAGCTGCCCCAGCGGCAGATCTGCACGAATGCTGCTGCCGGCTTTTCCAGCTACGGCAACCAGATTGGCGTGCCTACCGGCTGCGTGAAGGAGATCTATCACCCCGGCTTTGCCGCCAAGCGCATGGAGTGCGGCGCGGTGCTGGGCGCGGCCAAGGCCGACTATGTGCGCAATGAGCGCCCCGCGCCAGGGGACGTGGTCATCCTGGTGGGCGGCCGCACCGGCCGGGATGGCTGCGGCGGCGCGTCCGGCTCCTCTGTGGCGCACACCACCGAATCCGTCACCGAAGCCGCGGCCCAGGTGCAAAAGGGCAACGCGCCGGAGGAACGCAAACTGCAGCGCCTGTTTTTAAACCCCGAAGCCACCCTGTTGATTAAGCGCTGCAACGACTTTGGCGCGGGCGGCGTGTCCGTCGCAATTGGCGAGTTGGCGGACGGCCTTGATATCAACCTGGACAAGGTGCCCGTAAAATATGAGGGCTTAAGCGGCACGGAATTGGCCATCAGTGAATCCCAGGAGCGCATGGCCGTGGTTTGTGAGCAGAAGGACGCAGCGCGCCTTTTAGAACTCGCGGCGCAGGAGAACCTGGAAGCCGCGGTAGTGGCCGAGGTGACCGAAAGCCCGCGCCTGGTGATGCGCCATGAGGGCCGCGTCATTGTGGACTTGGCGCGCAGTTTCCTTGACGAAAACGGCGCGCGCAAGCAAACCGCCATCCATATCCAGCAAGGCGCGTATGAACAAATAACGCCAAGCGGCAGTTTTTCTGATGCCCTGCTTTCGCAGGCGAAGGACTTAAACGGCTGCTCCCAAAAAGGCCTGGTGGAGTTGTTTGACAGCACCATCGGCGCGGGCACCGTCCTTTTCCCCTTGGGCGGCAAGCACAAGCGGACTGTGCCGTCTGCCATGGTGCATCAACTGCCCGTGCCCGGCGGCACCAACACCGCCTCCTATATGAGCTTTGGCTACAACCCTTTCATCAGCGCGCAAAGCCCTTATCACGGCGGCTACCTGGCGGTGGTGGAAGCGGTGTCCAAGCTGATCGCGGCGGGCGCGCCCTATGAGATGATCTACCTGACCCATCAGGAATACTTCCCCCGCCTGGCGAATGACCCCACCCGCTGGGGCCTGCCGCTGGCTGCCCTGCTGGGCGCCTACCGCGCGCAGATGGGCCTGTCCTGCGCGGCCATCGGCGGCAAGGACTCCATGAGCGGCAGCTTTGAGGACCTGGACGTGCCGCCCACCCTGATTTCCTTCGCGGTGACAGCGGCGGACAAGCGCCGCGCGATCTCCCCCGAGTTCAAGGGCACAGGCCACGCTGTGCGGCTGATTAAACCCGAGCTGGGCGCGGATGGCCTGCCCACAGAGGACTCTTTGAATGCTGTGTACCGCCTGGTGGCGGAGCTGCTGGCCCAGAAGAAAGCCATTTCCTGCGCGACGCCTGCCTGGGGCGGCATCGCCTACGCCTTAACCCAAATGGCGATTGGCAACCACATCGGCATGAAAATTGACGCGCGCATAACAAAGGACGAACTGTTCGCGGACAATTACGGTGCCTTCATTCTGGAGATGGCGCAGGACGCGGAGGTCGGCACCCTGCTGGGCTATACGCAGGAGACACCGGCCATCACATGGCAGGATGAACAGGTGCTGCTTGATGAATTGCTCCTGGCGTATGACAGCAAGCTGGAGGGCGTGTACCCCGTTGGCGCAGCGGACAAGGGCAAGCCAGCGCCCATCGCCCAGCCCCAAAAGCGGACAGCCAAGGGCGTACACATCGCCAAGCCCAGGGTCATCATCCCCGCCTTCCCCGGCACCAACAGCGAGGTGGACAGCGCGCGCGCTTTCCAAAAAGCGGGCGCTGACGCCCAGGTCTTCCTCATCCGCAACCTGACAGGTGATGCGGTGGCGCAGAGCATCCGCGAGCTGGCGGACGCGATCACATCCGCCCAGATGCTCTTTATCCCCGGCGGCTTCTCCGGCGGCGATGAGCCGGACGGCTCCGGCAAGTTCATCACCGCCCTCTTGCGCAGCAGGCCTGTGATGGACGCCATCAACGAGTTGATCAGCACCCGGAAAGGCCTGGTCGGCGGCATCTGCAACGGCTTCCAGGCGCTGGTGAAGACCGGCCTCCTGCCTTCGGGCAAGTTTGCCGTGATGAACGCGGACAGCCCCACGCTGACACAAAACCTCATCGGGCGCCATCAGTCGCACCTTGTAACGGTGCGCGTAGCTTCCACCCTCTCCCCCTGGTTTAGCCGTTATGAAGTGGGCAGCACCTACACACTGCCCATCTCCAACGGGGAAGGCCGCTTCCTGTGCTCCAGCGCACAGTTTGACGCCTTCTCTGAAGCCGGCCAGGTGGCGGCGCAGTACGCGGACCCTGACGGACAGCCCAGCATGGACATCCGCTACAATCCCTCCGGCTCCGCCTATGCCATTGAGGCCTTGACCTCGCCAGATGGCCGGATCATGGGCCGGATGGGCCACTCCGAGCGCATGCTGGACGGCCTGTACAACAACCTACCCACCTCCGGGGAGGACCCGCTTTTCCTGGGCGCGGTGGATTACTTCAAATAAGAAAGCCCAACGCAATGACAGCCTTTCCGGATGACCCGGGAAGGCCGCTTTATTGTGGTACAAAGATGATTTATGATTCCCGCAATCATTTGTATCGTAAACGCATAGTTTTTGTGGATATCTGGCACATACCCGTTGATTTGGTAGGTTAAAGCATGTTTAAATCCGACAATTATCCGCCTGAATGTTGAAGTTTTTAAAATTATGGTCGATTTTCGCAATTTTTCCACTAAAAAGATGTTGACATCATCCTACAATGTCGCTATGCTAAGGGTATCAAAGTAACCGGGGCGGTTACATAATAATCAGGAGATAAACTCATGAAGAAACTGTTGTCTCTTGCGCTCGCGCTGGTGATGCTGCTGTCCGTGGCTTCCATCGCGGCCGCCGAAGAATCCGTCAAGGCCGAAACACCTGGTGGACTTTCCCCGTGTTTGGCCAAAAGGATGCCAATGACCCTGCCGGCACCTACGAGAAGACCCTCGTGGAAGCTTTCATGGCCAAGTATCCGGACATCAAAGTCAACCTGGAGACCATCGACTTCACCAACGGCCCTGAGAAATTGATTGCTGCCATCGAAGGCGGCAACGCGCCTGACGTCCTCTTTGACGCCCCCGGCCGCATCGTGGAATACGGCAAAAACGGCAAGCTGGTTTCCCTCAACGACATGTTCACCGACGAGTTGAAGGCTGACATCGGCAACGAAGGCCTGATCGCTGCCTGCGGCGACGACGAGAACTACTGGATGTATCCCATCAGCTCCTCCCCCTTCTTCATGGTCATCAACAAGGAAGTCTTTGAAGAGGCCGACGCCCTGCAGTATGTGAACCTGGAAGGTGACCGCACCTGGACGACCGAGAACTTTGTGAAGGCGCTTGAGGCGCTGAACAAGGCCGGCAAGCTGACCGGTTCCGTCTACTGCATGAACCAGGGCGGCGACCAGGGCACCCGTGCCTTGATCAACAACCTGTATGGCGGCAAAATGGCCAACGCTGAATTGACCAAGTACACCGTGGACAGCCCCGAAAACCGTCAGGCGCTGGAATTGGTCAAGAAGCTGATTGATGACAAGGTGCTGGAGTTTGGCCCCGAAATCAACGCCGGCGGCGAGATCGAGCTGTTCCAGAGCAAGACCCTGTCCATGTCCATCTGCTGGGGCACCTCTGCTGCCAAGAACTTCCCCACCGAGTTCACCCAAGTCTGGCTTCCCTTCCCCTCCAACGACGGCACCCCCGAATTGGAATACCTGATCAACGGCTTCTGCGTGTTTGACAACAAGGACGATGCCCGCGCCAAGGCTGCCAAACTGTTCGTGCAGTTCCTGTGCGACAGCGAGGAAGTGGGCAAGGCCAACGTGCTGGCCACCGGCGCCTTCCCCGTCCGCCAGAGCTTTGGCAACCTGTACGAAGGCAACGCGGACTACGAGCTGCTGACCGCCTTCACCAAGTACTACGGCCCCTACTACAACACCATGAACGGCTTTGCCAACATGCGCGTGCAGTGGTGGACCATGCTGCAGGCTTACCTGAGCGGCGAGAAGACCCTGGACGATGCCCTGGCCACCTTCCAGGCCGAAGCCAACAAGGACCTGTAATCACTTCAAAACTCCACGAGGGGGCGGGTAACCCGCCCCCTCGGCATCTGAAAACATCTTCTTCCCCTGCCTGTCGAACACATCATTGAAGGAGGGTTCAACTTTGAGTTCGATTACCTACGGCAAGCATCTCTTCGCCCGTTCCCGCAAGATCCAGCGCCAGCAGACGCGGGTTGCCTATCTGTTCCTGCTGCCCGCCCTCTTGTTCTTCTTCGGCTTTGTTGTGTTCCCCATGGGCATGGGCATTTACACATCCTTCTTCAACTACACGATGCGGGACTTTGACTTCGTCGGCTTTGCCAACTATGCCGAGTTGTTCCGTGACGCCACCTTTGGCCGCTCCGTCGTCAACACGATGATCATCGCTGTGGCCTCCGTGCCGCTGGTGATGCTGTTCTCCCTGTGGGTTGCCACGGTGATTTACCAGAAGCCCGTCATGAGCCGGTCCTTTTACCGGGGTGTGTTCTATTTGCCGGTTGTCATGGGCTCTGTGCCGGTTGTGGTGGTGTGGAAATGGATTTTCAACCGCTATTACGGCATCCTGAACTGGGTCACCCAGACTTTGGGCATTACGCAGGCCAACATCAACTGGCTGGGCGACGCGCGCTATGCCATCTGGTGTATCCTGGCCATCCTGTTCACCACCTCCATCGGCCAGCCCATCGTGCTGTATGTGGCCTCCCTGGGCAATGTGGACGCCTCCCAGATTGAGGCGTCCGAGGTGGACGGCGCCAGCAAATGGCAGACCTTCCGCCATGTCAAGTGGCCCTCCCTCCTGCCCACCACCCTGTATGTGGCGGTCATCACCACCATCAACTCTTTCCAGTGCTTTGCCCTCATCCAGCTGCTCACATCCGGCGGCCCCAACGGGAGCACCAGCACGGTGATGTACTACCTGTATGACACGGCCTTCCGCATCTACCGCTATGGCTATGCCAATGCCATGGGTGTCGTTTTGGCCATCATCATCGCGGCGTTTTCCGCGTTCCAGTTCCGTGTCATGCGGACGGATGACTAAGGAGGGACATCATGCAAAAAAGCATGACACGTGAACAGCGCAACATGCGCTCCCCCTACATGATCATCATGACCGTGCTGCTCATTTTGGTCTCCCTGTTTTTTATCTTCCCCTTTTACTGGATTATCACAGGGTCATTCAAAAGCACGGCGGAATTGAACATCATCCCCCCGCACTGGTTCCCGATGGAACCCACCACCATGCACTATGAGCGGCTGTTTGTGGAGCCCTCCTTCCAGTGGCTGCTCAACTCCTTTATCATGTCGCTTATCTCCATGATCCTGGTGTGCATTGTCGCCTCCATGGCGGGCTATGTGCTGGCCAAGAAGCGCTTCCCCGGCCGGGTCGCGATCTTCTCCCTGTTGGTGGCCGCGATGGCCTTGCCCCGGCAGGCCATCCTCATCCCCCTTGTGCGCATCATGAACACCCTGGGGCTGCACGACAGCCTGTGGGCGGTCATCCTGCCCTCCATCGGCTGGCCCTTTGGCTTGTTTTTGATGAAACAGTTTGCCGAGGGCATCCCGGGCGAGATGATCGAGGCGGCGCGCATTGACGGCGCGGGCGAGGTGAACACCTTCCTGCGCATCGTGATGCCCATGCTCAAGCCCGCCTTTGGCGCGCTGGCCATCTTTACCTTCATCATTGTCTGGAATGACTACATGATGCAACTGGTGATGCTGGCCTCCCGCGCCAAGCTGTCCATCGCCCTGGGTATCGCCACCCTGCAGGCGGAGTTTGGCACCAACTACGGCCTCATCATGGCCGGCGCGACCATGGGTTCTGTCCCGATTGTGCTGATCTTCGTCCTCTTCCAGAAATACTTCACCCAAGGCATCGCGCTGGGCGCGGTCAAGGGCTGATTCGCCCGCGAAAGGAGCGCCAAAATGGCAAGAACCAACGAGAAATACCACGGGATTATCCCGGCGTTTTACGCCTGCTATGACGACCTGGGCGAGATCAGCGCGATGCGCACCCAGGCCCTGGCCCGGCATTTCCTCGCCCAGGGTGTCCAAGGGCTGTATGTGAACGGCTCCTCCGGCGAGTGCATCTACTTAAGCGTGGCAGAGCGCAAGCTGGTGCTGGAGCATGTGATGGAGGCAGTGGGCGGCAAGATGGTCATCATCGCGCATGTCGCGGCCAATTCCACACGGGATTCCATGGAGCTGGCGCGCCACGCGGAGTCGCTGGGCGTGGACGCCATCGCGTCTATCCCGCCGATTTACTTCCGCCTGCCTGAGCACGCCAACGCGAAATACTGGAACGATATTTCCGCCGCCGCGCCCAATACCGACTTTATCATCTACAACATCCCGCAGTTGGCCGGCACCGCGCTGACGCTGCCGCTGCTTCGCGAAATGATGAAAAACCCGCGCGTGGTCGGCGTAAAAAACTCCTCAATGCCGGTGCAGGACATCCAGATGTTTGTAGACGCAGGCGCGGGCCAGCTGTGTGTGTTCAACGGGCCGGATGAGCAGTTTATCGCCGGGCGCATGATGGGCGCCTGCGGCGGCATCGGCGGCACCTATGGTGTAATGCCGGGGCTTTTCCTCAAAGCCAATCAGCTTTTCATCGACGGCAAACTGGACGAAGCCAGGGAGCTGCAGTACGAGATCTGCCGCATCATCTACGCCATGTGCGCCTGCCACGGCAGCATGTACGCGGTGATCAAAGAGCTGCTGCGCAGAAAGGGCGTCAACTGCGGTTCCGTCCGCCCGCCCTTCCCCGCCCTCATCCCTGAGGACATGAAGCAGATTGACGTGTGCGAGAAGATGCTGCGCGACACGGAGAAGAAATACCTGGGCATCTAACCAGAAAGGCCTTTTGACATGAAGAAGAAACACATCCTGTGCTACGGCGACTCCAACACCTGGGGGTATAACGCCGCAACCGGCGGGCGCTATGATGATGATGTGCGCTGGACACAGCGCTTGGGCGAGATGCTGGGCCCGGACTACCTGATTGGTGAAGCCGGCTTAAACGGCCGCACCACGGTGTTTGAGGACCCGCTCAACGAGGGCTTGAATGGCTTAACCCACCTGCTGCCCGCCATGTCCGCCCACTGCCCGCTGGATTTGCTGATTATCATGCTGGGCACCAACGACACCAAGGAGCGTTTTGCCGCCACCGGCCGCAACATCACTGACGGCCTGCGCCGCCTGGTGAACAAGGCCAAGGGGCTGGAGTTGTGGAACACACAGCCGCGCATCCTGATTATCGCACCCATCAAAATTGATGAACGCCTGTACGATGTGGATACCGTGGCGCCTGGCATGGGCGCGGGCTGTGTGGAAAAAAGCCGTGAGTTGCCCGCCCTGTTTGAAGCGCTGGCAGCGGAATTGGGATGCGCGTACATGGACGCCAACCCCCATGTGACCCCCGCCTTTGGCGACTTTATGCATTTTGACCTGGCCAGCAACGAGCGCTTCGCGAAGGCCTTGACAGCCAAGGTGAAGGAAATCCTGGGCTAAGTATTACGCACAAATAAAAAAGACTTGAGCGATCTGATGCGTTCAAGTCTTTTTCGTTTGCGGATTGATTATTTCTTCGCTTGGCCGTAATACGCGTTGGCCCCATGCTTGCGGTAGAAATGCTTGTCGCGCAGGGCATCCGCGGCAGGTTTGACCTGTGGGTTGATCAGCCGGGTCAGCCGTGCCATCCTGGCCACCTCCTCCAGTACGCCCGCGTTCATCACTGCGTCCATCGCGTCCTTGCCCCAGGTGAAGCAGCCGTGGGAGGCACACAGCATGGCCGGGACGTGCATCACATCGATATCGCGGGCTTTGATGGTTTCAATCATCACCAGACCGGTGTTTTTCTCATACTCGCCGTTGATTTCCTCGGCTGTCAAAGGGCGCGCGCAGGGGATGGCATCAGCGAAATGATCCGCGTGCGTGGTGCCGTAGAGGGGAATGTCCATCCCCGCCTGTGCCCAGGCAGTGGCTTCCGGCGAGTGCGTGTGCACAATGCCGCCAATCTGCGGGAAAGCCTGGTAGAGCGCCAGGTGGGTCGGCGCGTCAGAGGAGGGGCGCAGACTGCCCTGCACCACCTGCCCATCCATGTCCAGCACCACCATGTCGTCTTCGGTCATGTCCTCATAGGGCACGCCGCTGGGCTTGATCACCACCAGCCCGGTTTCAGGATCCCTGGCGCTGACATTGCCCCAGGTGTATTTGACCAAGCCCTGCTCTGGTAGCGCCAGGTTGGCCAGCAAGACTTGTTTTTTCAGTTCTTTTACCATCGCTTCTTCCTCACAGGTGGTCCACCGCGTAGCGCTCTACCTGAAGCAGCGCCTTGAAGCGGCTCATGTAGGTATCAAAGCCGCGCACGTCCGCATCCTCCGGCGCGATTTCCTTCATTTTCATTTGATGAAACACGCGGGCATCCAGGTAATCCCCAAGCGATTCACCTGCCTGTTTTTGCGCCATATAGGCCGCCAGCAGGGCAATGCCCCAGGCGCCGCCCTCATTGGCGGTTTCCATGACGGAGACGGGTGTCTTGAGGGCAGCCGCGCTCAGGCGCTGGCCCGCGGTGTTGTCCTTGTACAGGCCGCCGTGGCCCAGTATGCGCGTGATCTGTACCTGCTCCTCCTCCAGCGCTTCCATGCCGATTTTGAGGGTAGCCAGGTTGGTCATCAGGATGCTGCGTGCCAGGTTGGCAAAGGACAGCCTGCTGTCCGGCAATTGGACAAGCATCGGCCGGCCTTCCTCAAAGCCTGTGATGTGCTCTCCCGAATAATAGCCGCAGGTGAGCACGCCGCCCGCGTCTGTGTCCCCCTTGAGCGCCGCGTCAAAAAACGCTTTGTAGAGCGTTCCCCGCTCGGGCGTTTGCCCGATTGCCTGCTGGAAATCCGCCAGCAGCGCGATCCAGGTATTCAGGTCCGTGGTGCCGTTGTTGCAGTGCACCATCGCCACTGGGCTGCCGTCGGGCGTGCAGACGATGTCAATCTCCGGGTGCAGTTTTTTAAGGCTGTGGGGCAGCACGATCATGGCAAAGATGGATGTGCCCGCGGATACATTGCCGGTGCCCGGCACAACCGCGTTGGTGGCAACCATGCCGGTGCCAGCGTCGCCCTCCGGCGGGCAGATGGGCGCGCCGGGCAAAAGGTTGCCGGATGGATCCAGCAATCGGGCACCTTCTTCGGTCAGTCTGCCCGCTTCCTCGCCCGCGGTTTTGTGCCGGGGCAGCAGGTCTGACAGCGCCCAGGGGTAACCCTTGTCCTTGATTAACGCGTCAAACTTCGCGATGCGCGCCCTGTCGTAGGTGCCTGTATCATCCAGCGGGAAGACACCGGAAGCGTCCCCCAGGCCCAGCACCTTCTCACCCGAGAGCAGGAAGTGGACATAGCCCGCCAGCGTGGTCATGTGGCGGATGTCCTTCACGTGCGCCTCATCGTTTAAGATGGCTTGGTACAGGTGCGCGATGCACCAGCGCTGCGGGATGGAGAACTGGAACAACTCGCTCAACTCCTCCGCCGCCTGGCTGGTCATGGTGTTGCGCCAGGTGCGGAAAGGGGTCAACAGTTTGTCCTGCGCGTCAAACACCAGATAGCCGTGCATCATGGCGGACACGCCGATGCCGGCAAGTTTGCGGATGGGCAGGTTATATGCATCCTTGACTTGCGAAAGCACATCCTGATAGGCTGCCTGCACCCCTTCGCGCACAGCTTGCAGATCATAGGTCCACACGCCGTTTTCAAACTGGTTTTCCCAATTGTGGGCGCCGGAGGCAATCAACTGATGATCCGGCCCGATCAGCACCGCCTTGATGCGGGTGCTGCCCAGCTCAATCCCCAGGTACAGCTGGCCTTGTTCTATGTATTCCTTGTGGCTCATGGAAGGTTCCTTTCCCCCATCTTAGCGGTACACCGCGTTGCCCAGCAGGATCTCCTGCTTGAAGGTGCGCAGGGTGGTGTGCTGATCGATAACAAGGGCTTCAATGCCCATGTGCTCTGCCCAGTCCACCATCTGCTCCACAGTCAGGTCGTAGCTAAAAGCGGTATGGTGCGCGCCGCCGGCCAAAATCCAGGCTTCAACACCGGTGGTGAAATCCGGCTGCGGCTTCCAGAACACGGTCGCCACGGGCAGCTTGGGCATGGGTTTTTCGTTGGCCAGGCAATCCACGCCCGCCACAATCAGGCGGAAGCGCGTGCCCAGGTCAATGAGGGACACAGCGACGCCGGGGCCAGTCTTTGAGGTGAACACCAGGCGGGCCGGGTCCTCCCTGTTGCCCATGGTGAGCGGCTGGCAGCGGATGGCCGGCTTGCCGGAAGCCAGGCTGGGGCAGATTTCCAGCATATGCGCCTGCAGAATGCCTTCCTGCCCGGGCACCAGGTGGTAGGTGTAGTCCTCCAGCATGGAGGTGCCCTTGGCGTTTTTGATGTCCGCCGTCATCAGTTTCATCAGGCGCACCATGGCGGCGGTTTTCCAGTCGCCCTCCGCGCCAAAGCCGTAGCCCTTGCTCATCAGGCGCTGAATGGCCAGCCCCGGCAGCTGCTGCAGCGTGCCCAGGTCATCAAAATGGGTGACGATGGCGTGGTAGTTCTTCTCCTTCAAGAAGCGCTCAAAGCCCAGCTCAATCTGCGCCTGGACGGCCACATGGCGGCGGAACTCGTCCTTATCCCGGCCGTCCAAGATAATGTCATAGGTGTCGTAATACTCATCCACCAGGGCGTTGGTATCGCTGGCGGAGACAGCGGCCACCGCGTGCGCCAGCTCCGTCACCGGCCAGGCGTCCACCTCCCAGCCAAACTTGAGCTGGGCTTCCACCTTGTCGCCTTCGGTGACGGCCACATTGCGCATGTTGTCCGCCACACGCATCACGCGCAGGCGGCTGCTTTCCACAATGCCCACCGCGGTGCGCATCCAGGAGGCGATGCGCCGGCGCACGCCCTCATTGCGCCAGTGCCCCGCGATCACCTTGCGCGCCAAGCCCATGCGGCTGACGATGTGCCCGTACTCGCGCCCGCCGTGGGCGGACTGGTTTTCGTTCATGAAGTCCATGTCGATGTCATCATAGGGAATGGCCTCATTAAACTGGGTGTGCAGGTGCATCAGCGGCTTGGTGTTGGCCTGAAGCCCCTTGATCCAGGACTTGGCGGGCGAGAAGGTGTGCATCCAGGTGATGACGCCGGCGCAGGTGTCGTCCTCCCCCGCTTCCTTGAAGGTGCGATGGATCATCTCCGCCGTAATCAGGATGGGCTTATACACCAGGGGGAAGGGCAGGTCACCGGAATCATTGATTTCCTTGACCATTGCCTGGGCGTGTTCGGCCACATTGCGCAGGCATTCCTCGCCGTACAGGTCCTGGGAGCCCACACAAAACCAAAATTGATACTGCTTGTTCATGGTGTTTCCTTTCTGTTCAATGCATTTGATTTGTCGAATTCAACTATCCAAGTTGCTTCACAACCGCTTCTTTTTCCATGTTTTCTTCCGCTGTTAGGATACCATCCCGCTCGCGTTCCAGCAAGAGCTTGACGCGCTTTGACAACTCGGGGCTGAGGGCAAAGCGCCGGGCGGTCAGCCAGGCTGTGCCCATTAGAAGGACAAAGGCCATGAGGATGATCAGCCGGATTGTAAGCAGGGTGGAGTCCGGCTGGATGGGTTTGGCAATTTCCAATGTGGGTTTGACAAAGCCCGAGAGGCTAAGCAGCACACCGATGAGGAAAATGGCGATGGCGGAGCTGGCTTTGCGCACAAAGGTCATCGCGCCGCTGAAGGAGCCCGTGTTGCGCTGTTTGAGCGACAACTCACCAATGTCCACCACATCCGGGAACATGATCCAGCTCATGGTCTGCGCGCCCGCGAACCCCAGCGCGGTGAGCCCGGTAATGACATACAGCAACAGGGGCGAGCCCTCCCCCGGGAAGAGGGCGATGCCCAGCGCGCCCAGCATGGACAGCGGCAGACCAAAGCGGTAGATGGTGGGCTTGGGCACCCGGTCCACCAGGCGCATCAGGAAGGGGAACAGCACCAGCTGCATGCCCAAAAAGGTGCCCAAAAAGACGGTGGAGCTGATGCCCGGCACCACGTACAGGCCGTAGTAGATAACCACCGCGGATACGATGTCCAGGGTGATGCTCTGGCACAAATACAGCGCCAGCAACTTGCGGAAGGCGCGCACCTTCAGCGGTTCCCACATCACGCGCAGGGAGAAGCTGCGCTTGGTCTGCTCATAGGGCACGCGCTCTTTGACAACAAAGCCTGCCAGGATATTGGGCAGGGCAAACAGCAAGCCAAAGCCAAAGGCGATGAGCAAATAGAAGGTGTTCAGCGGCAGGCTGCCCTTGTCCAGCTGATTGAACAGCATGGTCGGCACCACGGTGCAGATGGCCGTCGCGAAGAGGGAGAACACCAGGCGCGTCATGTTGACGCGGTTGCGGGCGGAAAAATCCGTGGTGATCTCTGTGCTCAGGGAGCTGTAGGGCACCGAGATGACCGTGGACACCGTAGAATAGAGCAAATAGGTAAAGGTGACATAGACAATCTGCAAGCTGGCGGACTCAAAGCGTACCGGCAGCCACAAAAGGCCCATGGACACCAACAGCAGCGCGCCGCCTGTGACCAGGTAGGGCTTGCGCCGGCCAAAGCGGCTGCGGGTGTTGTCCGAGATAACGCCCATCAAGGGGTCGGAGATGGCGTCCCAGGCCTTGGCCACCATGATGACAGCGCCTGCCCAGGCGGGTGAGATGCCCAGGATGTTGGTTAAAAAGACCAGGTAGATGACAGACAGGATGGTTTGCCCGCCGCCGCCAAACATGTCCGCGCTGGCAAACAGCAAGAGTTCCGGCAGTTTGAGGGGTTTGTTTTCCTGCTGGTGGGTCATGATAACCTCCTTTTTGGCGTCAGTCCGCTATGTGTACGCTAACTCCTTCCATGTTGTGCAGCACCACTTCAAACGGCTTGGCGGAATCAGTTTTTACATGCAGGGTATCCCCCGCCCTGGACAGTTCAAACACCGCGGAGGTCTGGCCAGAAAGGTCGGGGATGCGGACGGTGACTGATTTGCCGTCCTCAATGGAGAAGGCGTGCAGGGTGAGGCCATCCAGATAGTCGTAATCCGGCCGGCTGTCTATGCTGCCCATCGGGATGACGGCATTGGGCCGCGCCATCAACGGCAGGGACATGAAGCCGTGCTGCTCCCTGTGCCAGCCGGCGCCAGTTACCACCCGGTTATCCAGCAAATTGACCCACGCGCCATCAGGCAGGTAGTATTCCACCTCCCCGGACTTTGTAAACACGGGCGCCACCAGCAGGTTTTCGCCCAGCATGTACTGGCGGTCCAGCATCTGGGCGGTTAAATCCTCCGGGAATTCCATCATCATGGGCCGCAGCATGGGGATGCCCTGCTCGTGCGCCTCTACCGCGGCCGCGAACAGATAGGGCATCAGCCGGCACTTGAGCCGGGTAAAATGCCGCAGCACGTCCACGGATTCCTCATCAAACAGCCAGGGCACCCGGTAGCTGGAGGAGCCGTGCAGGCGGCTGTGGCTGGATAGTAAGCCAAAGGCGGACCAGCGCTTGTAGACATCCGCCGGCGCGGTCTGCTCAAAGCCGGAGATGTCATGGCTCCAAAAGCCAAAGCCGCAGTGCGCGAGCGACAGGCCGCCGCGCAGCGTTTCCGCCATGGAGACGTAGGTGGCGCTGCAATCCCCGCCCCAGTGCGCCGGGAAGCGCTGCCCGCCCGCCGTCGCGCTGCGCGCGAACAGAACAGCCTCCCCCTCGCCGCGCACTTCCTTGATGGTGTCAAACACCAGCTTGTTGTACAGGTAGGAATAATAATTGTGCATGCGCAAAGGTTCGCTGCCGTCATGATAGGTGACGCCCTTCACCGGGATGCGCTCACCAAAATCGGTTTTGAAGCAGTCCACACCCTGGTTGAGCAAGCGCTTCAGGTGCCCCGCGTACCAGGCGCAGGCGTCCGGGTTGGTGAAATCCACAATGGCCATGCCCGCCTGCCACAGGTCAGACTGCCAGACGCTGCCATCGGTCTTTTTGATGAAGTAGCCCTTCTTGAGCCCCTCATCAAACAGGTCCCCCGCCTGAGCGATGTAGGGGTTGATCCACACGCAGATCTTGATGCCCTTGTCGTGATAGCGTGTAAGCATGCCCTCCGGATCCGGGAAGGTGGCGGGGTCCCACACAAAATCCGTCCAGTGCAAGCCGCGCATCCAGTGGCAATCAAAGTGGAAGACGGAGAGCGGGATATCCCGCGCCGCCATGCCGTCGATGAAGTGGTTGACCGTCTCCTCATCATACTCGGTGGTGAAGCTGGTGGACAGCCACAAGCCAAAGGACCAGGCTGGCGGCAACGCGGGGCGGCCTGTGAGCGCGGTATAGCGCGCCAGCACCTGCTTGGGGTGCGGACCATAAATGAGGTAGTAGCGCAGCGTTTCGCCGGGGACGGAGAACTGCACCCGCTCCACCTTTTCACTGCCAATTTCAAAGGAGACATCGGCCGTATCATCCACCAGCACGCCGTAGCCGCGGTTGGTCATATAAAAGGGCACAGTTTTGTAGGCCTGTTCGCTGGCCGTGCCGCCATCCGCGTTCCAGATGTCCACTGTCTGCCCGTTTTTTAGATAGGGCGTGAAATACTCGCCCAGGCCATAGACCCACTCGCCCACATCCAGCATCAGGGAATCGGACAGATAGGTCCTGCCCGTTTCCTTGTTGAGGGCATGCGCCATGCCATGATAGCCGCTGGTGGTGAGCGGTTTGCCATCCGCCAAAAAATCAACCTGCCAGCCAGCGCTTGCATCAATTTGCGCGGCCAGCGCGCCGCTTTGGATGCGCCAGGTATCCCCTTCCTGGCTGATGTCCGCCGGGATCTGGGCGCGGTTCATCTCAAACACCGGCCGGTTGGGCAAGGCGCCCTTGAAATGCGTCACCTGCACGCACAGGACGCCTTCCATGGGGGTGGACAGCTCCACCTCCAGGGTGGGCATGTTTAGGGCTGCGCCCTTGTTGCCGCGCACATGCCGGGTGGCCGCCAGGATGGTCAGGCGCTTGTCGTCCGCCTTGACCTGGTAGACCTCCGTGGCGTAGTTCATGTCAAACTCGAGCCGAATCAGCCAGTATCCATCGGTAAACTTCATTCTTCTTCCTCTGTTTTCAAATATTTGTGTTTATTGCTGCCAGTATTCTGCCACCGCGCCGCCAATGCCCATCACAGGGTCGGTATCCGGCAGGCGCGCCGCTTTGGCTGCCGCCTTCAGGCGCTCATACTCCCGCGTGTCCCCGCGCTGCAAATCCGGTGACTGCCCCTTGGGGTAGGCGCCAACAACCTGGAAATCCCCTGAGGCCTTGATGAGCTGATGCCCCACTCCCGCGGGCAAAAGCACGGCGTCGCCCTTCTCGACCCTTACTTCCACACCCTCCGGGCCGCCCAGTTTGAGCCGCGCCCAGCCGGAGATACAGCCCAGCGCCTCATGTGCTTTGGCGTGGTAGTGATGGAAGTTGTACACACCATTGACCCACAAGCCTGTCCAGCCATTTTGCCGAAACAGGTTTTCAAAGGGAGCGTCTTGTCCTTCATATACCTGCTGATATACCAAAACCGGCAAGGCGGAATTGGGAAACGGCGGTAATTCCTTAATATACAAGGTGCTTACCTGCTTCATAGGCGCCTCCTATCCATTTGAATAAATCAAGTATAACGCCTTTTACAACAATATGGAAGGTATGGCAGATTTGATACCATCTAAAAACAACGCGCCGGGTGTGTGCGTTGTGAGGGTATCGATTGTTCTTAAAGGATTGCCGGCAGTTGGACGATGTGCGCTTCCATCAGCTCGGCCTCATGCGGGTCATGGGTCACCAACACCACGGTTTTTCCATGGCTGTAGCGCCGGATGACTTCAGCCGTCCTGGCGCGGGTATCCGCGTCCAAGCCTTTGAACGGCTCATCCAACAGGAGCAGCTCATAGTCCGCCGCGAGGGCGCGGGCGATGGCGACCCTGCGCCGCATGCCGCCGCTGAAGTCGCGCACCGGCTTGTGCCCTTCCCCCGCCAGGCCCAATTCCCCCAGCAACCGCAGCAAGCCGGCGTCCTGCCCGCCGCCGGTAATCAGCCGCAGGTTGCCCAGCCCTGTGAGGGCGGGCAGCAGCCTGTCCTCCTGGAAGACCACGCTTTGGGGGTGGATGGTCTGCACGCTGCCGCTGTCGGGCACAATGAGCCCCATCAGCAGGTTAAGCAGGGTGGTCTTGCCACTGCCGGAGGGCCCCATCAAACAGGACACTTGCCCAACGGGCAGATCCAGGCTGAAATCTGACAGCACCACCTGCGCGCCAAAGCGCTTGGTGACATGATGAAAGCGCAGCGTGTTACTCATAAACGCTCCAGTCTGCGAAAGCCCATATCCATCAACCGCTTGACCAGCGCGCTGGCAAGCAGGCTGAGCGCCACGATGATGATGGTCCAGGCGAACAAATCCGCCGTGTAATAATTGACCTTCACGCGGTAGAGCGCTTCGCCGATGGTGCCGTTTGGAATACCGATGACCTCCGCCGCGATGCCGCTTTTAAAGCACAGCCCGAGGGCCGTGACAGCGCCCGCGCGCAGGTAGGGCATCATCTGCGGAAGGTTGATGTAGAACAGCCGCCGGAAGAAGGGCACCCGAAACACCGTCGCCATCTGCCCCAGCTTGGGATCGCGGTTTTTGATGCCCTCCAGCAAGTTGAGGTAAATGACCGGAAAGCCAATCACAAAGGCGATGAGGGTGGACAGCCAGCGCGTGGACACCAGGATGATGGCCAGAATGACGAAGCTCGCCACCGGCACTGAGCGCGCGGCGGACACCAGCGGGGCGGCCAACTCCTTCACCAGCACGGATTTGTGCGCGCCGGCAGCCAAAAGCAGCGCCGCGACCAGGCTGGCCAAAAAGCCCAGCAGGATCCGGAGGGTGGACGTCAAGGCAGCCTGATAAGTATCTCCTTTGAGCAATAGCCTGGCCAGACTGTTCAAAACGCGAAGCGGTGAGGCGAGTAAAAACTCATGCCCCACCGCGATGGCGGCAAACTGCCACACGACCAGCCAAAACAGGATGGCCAGCAGGCGGTATGCCCGGTTTTTTATTTTAGGGGAGGTAATAGAAGTCATCATCGGGCAGGCTGCCGCCTGTCGTCTGGGGGTTTTGATCAAACAGCATCTGATAAAATGGGGTCAGCATGGATTTCATCTCTTCCCCCTTAACAAAGGAGATGCTGCAGTGCGGCAGGGCTTTTTCCGCCATGGGCGCCGCGAAGATGTCAAACTCCCCAATCAAAGCCGCGGCCTCTTTCACATTGGCGTTGACATAGGCGACAGAGGCTTCGTAGTCGCCCAGGAAGTCAGCAAGGGCATCACCATGCTGCGCGATGACGTCCTGCCGGGCGACGGTGACGCCGGTGATCAGCGTGCCCTGGCCCAGGGCTTCCCATTCCTGGTTCAAATCCAGCGCGACCTTGATATCCGGGCTTTTGCTTTGCGCGATGGTGACAAAGGGCTGGGGCAGCAGCGCCACGCCTGTTTCATCGGCCATGAGCGCGGCCAGTACCTCGGCGTGCTCGGCCTTCCATTCCACGGTGATGTCACCGATGCCGGCGGAAGTGAGCAGGTGGTTTAAGACATATTCCGGCGTGGACGCCTTGCCGCTGGCGTAGAGGGTGCGGCCCTTTAAATCTGCCAGGGTCTTCACGCTCTCGCCCCGCTCCACGATGTACAGCACGCCCAGGGTGTTCACATTCACCACCTTAATGGCGCCTTTGCTGTTGGCGTACAGGATGGCCGCCAGGTTAACCGGCACGCAGGCCAGGTCCAGTTCGCCCTTCATCAGGGAGGGCACCAGGGCATCCGGGCTACCAAAGAGGGTGAAGGCATAGTTGTCCTTGCCCTCGTTGTCCTTCATCATTTTGACCAGGCCCATGGCCGTCGGCCCTTTGAGAGCGCCTATGCGCAAGGCTTCCTGTCCCTCTGCGAAGGCCAGGCTCAGGCCCAGCATCAGCACCAGGGCCAGCAGCAGACTGAAGCATTTTTTCATGGATTTCTCTCCCTTTTATGCAGTGGTCGTCTCTTCAACCGGGTGCTTGTACTTAGGCCGCGGCGTGTAATGGGTGTGCAGCAGGTAATGCGCCCGCTTGCTGCCCTGCTCGCCCAAGAACTCCTTGTACAGGCGCTGGATGCCCGGGTTTTCGTGGCTCTTGCGCTTCTTCATGCCCACATCGGCCTTGTAGAGGGCCTTGGCGCGCTCCACCCTGGGGTCGGTGCGCAGGCGGTCAATGGCCGATACCACGGGCTGGCCGCCGCCGTTGACGCAGCCGCCGGGGCAGCCCATGACCTCGATGAAGTGGAAGGTTTTCTCGCCGTTTTTGATCTGATCAAGCAGCGTCTTGGCGTTGGCGGTGCCGTGGACGGCCGCCACATGCAGGGTAAGGTCCCCGATTTTGATGTCGGCTTCCTTCACGCCTTTCAGGCCGCGTACCGCGTGGAAATCCAGGTCCTCCAGGGTTTCGCCGCTGATGGTCTCATAGGCGGTGCGCAGCGCGGCTTCCATCACGCCACCGGTGGCGCCAAAGATGGTGCCGGCGCCGGTGCTGTCGCCCAGGAGGGAGTCAAACTCCTCATCCGGCAGGCTCAAAAAATCAATGCCGTTTGATTTAATCATCCGGGCCAGTTCGCGCGTGGTGATGACGGCGTCCACATCCGGTGTGCCCATGGCGGACAGCTCCTCACGCCCGGCCTCGATCTTCTTGGCGGTGCAGGGCATCACCGATACAACGGCGATGTTGCGGGAGGGGATGCCTGCCTTTTCGGCGTAATAGCTCTTGATGATGGCGCCCATCATCTCATGCGGGGACTTGCAGGAGGACAGGTTGGGGATGAACTCGGGGTAGAAGGTCTCACAGAAGTTGATCCAGCCGGGTGAGCAGGAGGTGATCATGGGCAGAACACCCTTGTTTTGGATGCGCTCGATCAGCTCGTTGGCCTCCTCCATGATGGTGAGGTCGGCGGTGAAGTCGGTGTCAAACACCTGGTCAAAGCCCAGCCTGCGCAGGGCGGAGACCATCTTGCCGGTCACGTTGGTGCCCATGGGCAGGCCAAACTCCTCACCCAAGGCGGCGCGCACGGCCGGCGCGGTCTGCACCACCACGTGCTTGGTGGGGTCATGCAGCATGCGCCATACCGCGGGGGATTCTTCCTTCTCCCGCAGCGCGCCCACCGGGCAGGCGGCGATGCACTGGCCGCAGCCGATGCAGGCGGTGTCACTGAGGTGGGACTTGAAGGCGGACTGGATGCTGGTATCAAAGCCGCGGCCAACCGGGCCAATCACGCCCACAGCCTGTGTTTTGTAGCAGGTGGCCACGCAGCGGCGG
This sequence comes from Clostridiales bacterium, assembly GCA_012837525.1. GTDB lineage: Bacteria > Bacillota > Clostridia > Christensenellales > Aristaeellaceae > UBA6115. The sequence continues at coordinate 40,143 of DUQZ01000024.1, forward strand.
CACACGATGCACTTGTCGTTGTCGCGCACAACGGCGGGCGACATGTCATCAATGGGGTGCTCCGTCCGCTTGCCGACAAAGGCGTCCGCGTCGGTGACTTCCAGCTCCTTGGACAGGCGCTGCAGTTCGCAGTTCTGGCTGCGCACGCAGGACAGGCACTTCTTGTCGTGGTTGGAGAGGATCAATTCCAGCACGGTTTTGCGGGCGTGGCGCACGCGGCGGGTGTTGGTTTTGACGTCCATGCCCTCCGTCGCCGGCAGCACGCAGGCAGCCTGCAGGGTGCGGGCGCCGGTTTCCACCACGCACATGCGGCAGGCGCCGATCTCGTTGATCTCTTCCAGGAAGCACAGGGTGGGGATGCGAATATGGGCCTTGCGAGCGGCGTCCAGCACCGTCGCGCCCTGCTCCACCTCCACCTTGATGCCATCGATGGTCAGCGTAATCATCTTGCTCATCTTAACCTCCATTACACCTTGATGATGGCATCAAAGTGACATTTCTCGATGCAGGAATTGCATTTAATGCACTTGTCCACGTCAATCACGTGCTGCTCACGGGCGGTGCCTGTGATGGCGCCCACCGGGCACACGCGGGAGCAGGCGGTGCAGCCGCGGCATTTGCCGGTGATTTCCAGGTGCAGCAGCTCGCGGCAGTGGTGCGCGGGGCATCGTTTTTCCTTGATGTGGGCCTCATACTCCTCGCGGAAGTATTTGATGGTGGACAAAACGGGGTTGGGCGCGGTTTGGCCCAGGCCGCACAATGCCGTGTCGCTGATGGACTCGGCCAGCGCTTCCAGGCGCTCCAGGTCGCCCTCCTCGCCCTTGCCTTCCACGATGCGCTCCAAAATTTCAAGCATGCGCTTGGTGCCTACGCGGCAGGGGGTGCACTTGCCGCAGGACTCATCCACGGTGAAGTCCAGGAAGAAGCGGGCGATGTCCACCATGCAGTTGTCCTCGTCCATGACGATCATGCCGCCGGAGCCCATCATGGAGCCGATCTCCACCAGGGAGTCGTACTCAATGGGCACGTCAATCAAACTTTCTGGGATGCAGCCGCCGGAGGGGCCGCCCGTTTGTACGGCCTTGAACTGCTTGCCGCCGGGGATGCCGCCGCCGATGTCATAAATGACCTGGCGCAGCGGGGTGCCCATGGATACCTCCACCAGACCCGTGTTGTTGATTTTGCCGCCCAGGGCAAACACCTTGGTGCCCGGGGAGCGCTTTGTGCCCATCGAGCGGAACCAGTCCGCGCCGTGGATCAAGATCTGCGGGATATTGGCGTAGGTTTCCACGTTGTTGATGTTGGTGGGCAGGTTAAACAAGCCCTGGGTAGCCGGGAAGGGCGGTTTGGGCTTGGGCTCGCCGCGGTTGCCCTCGATGGAGGTCATCAGGGCCATTTCTTCGCCGCACACAAAGGCACCGGCGCCCAGGCGGATATGCACATCAAAGCTGAAATCCGTGCCCAGGATGTTCTTGCCAAGCAGGCCGTACTCCCGCGCCTGGTGGATGGCAATCTTCAAACGGTTGACCGCGATGGGGTACTCCGCGCGCACATAGATATAGCCCTCGTCCGCGCCAATCGCGTAGCCGCAGATGGCCATGGCTTCCAGCACGGAGTGCGGGTCGCCCTCCAGCACGGAGCGGTCCATGAACGCGCCGGGGTCGCCCTCGTCCGCGTTGCAGATAACATACTTTTTCTCGCTGGGCACATCCTTGCAAAACTGCCATTTCAGCCCCGTGGGGAAGCCGCCGCCGCCCCGGCCCCGAAGGCCCGATGCCTTGATGACATCCACCACTTCCTGGGGGCTCATCTTGGTGAGCGCGTCACCCAGGGCCTTGTAGCCGTCAAAGGCGATGTACTCATCGATCTTCTCCGGGTCAATCACGCCGCAGTTGCGCAGGGCGATGCGGTCCTGGTGCTTGTAAAACTCGATGTCGTTGAGGGACTGGCCTTCCTCCACCGCGTCTTCGGTGTGGTGGTAGACCAGATGGCGCACAATGCGGCCTTTGAGCATGTGCTCGGCCACGATCTCGTCCACGTCCTCCGCGCGCACGCGGGAGTAGAAGGTGCCCTCCGGGTACACGATGACCACCGGGCCGGCCTCGCACAGGCCGAAGCAGCCGGTCTTGACCAGGCTGACTTCCTTGTCCAGCTTGTGCAGCTTGAGCTGCTGCTCAAAGCGCTCCATCAGCGTTTCGGAGCCCGATGAGGTGCAGCCGGTGCCGCCGCAGACCAAAATATGTGAGCGATAGATAATCATTTTGCGTCTCCCTTCTCCGCGTCAAGGCCCTGGCTGGTGATGGTGAACTCCCGCACCGGGTTGCCGTTGACAATATGCTCAGATACGATGCGCGCCGCCTTTTTCTCGTCCAGGTTCACATAGGTGACCTTCTCCTGCCCGGGGACGAAGACGTCGGCCATGGGCTCAAAGCGGCAGGTGCCCACGCAGCCGGTTTGGGAGATGGTGACATGGTTCAGCTTGCGCTTGCTGGCCTCTGTCATAAACGCCATCATCACATTGCGCGCGCCTGCCGCGATGCCGCAGGTGGCCATGCCAACCACAACGCGCACCTCGCTGCCCTTGTCCTCCCGCCGCAGGTTGATGCGCTGCAGGGTCTCCTGGCGGATCTGCTCCAGTTCCTGTAAGGATTTCATGATGTGATTCCTCCCAACGTATTTTCAGTCATGTCTCTTAGGCAGGCTGTCAGCCATAAGGCGACATCAGGGGTGGTGATGGGCACTGTGCCCAGGGTCTGCTTGATTTGCCGGGTATCAAGCACCTCGTTCGCGTCTTTTGATGACAGGCTGATCTCAAACTCGGGCTGGTCCGGATTGGCCAGGATGAGTGAAACCAGCGTGTCCTCCAGTTTGCCAAGGGGCGGGCAGTCGATATGCCGGGTGTCAAAGCTGGCGGTGACTGTGGTGCCAATTCCCGGTTCACTGGTTAAGCTGAAGCTGCCGCCGGTTGCCAGCGCGCTCTCCCTGGTCAGCGGGATGCCCAGGCCCACCTTGCGGGTGGTGCGGCTGGTGCCAAAGGGGCTATGCGCCAGCGCAGCCATTTCTTCATCCATCCCGCAGCCGTCATCCATCAGGGTAAGGGTGAGCAGCAGCTGCGCGCTGAGGTCGATTACAATCCGCACCGTCTTAGCGCCTGCCCGGATGCTGTTTTGCACCAGATCCAGCAGGTGCAGCGCGATTTCAGGCATCAGTCCTCATACAGGGACAGGATGGCGGGGACCTCGTCCGGCGTTACCCGACCGTGCACCGCCTCGCCCACGGTCAACACTGGCGCTAAGCCGCAGGCGCCCAGGCAGCGGGTGGCCAGCAGCGTGAACTTGCCGTCCTTGGTGGTGCCGCCCGGCTGGATGCCCAGGGAATCGGATAGCTTGTCCAGCACCGCCTGCGCCCCCTTGACATAGCAGGCCGTGCCCATGCACACGCTGATCACGTGCTCGCCCTTGGGCTCCAGCGAGAAATGCGAATAGAAGGTGGCCACACCGTACACTTCACTCAGCGTGATGTCCAGGCCCTCCGCGATCTCGATCTGAACGTCCTGGGGCAGGTAGCCGAAGATTTCCTGCGCGGCGTGCATGATGGGCATCAAGGGGCCGGGCTCGTCCTTGTGCTCGGCGATCACCTTGCGCAGCTGCTCCATTTTCTCCTTCTTGTCAACCATGATGTGCTCCCTTCCTTGTTGTTGATGTATGGTCTGCCCTGCCTATTCACTCCTTGCCGAGGATTCTGAGCAAGGCCGTGATGTCCCGCGGGACGGGCAGGGCGTGGTCGCGTTCTGAGATCATGCCCAGTTGATGGGCGTCCGAGGAGTAAACCGGCAGGTGGCCTTGGGGGATTTCTTGCCCCGGGGACACCTCCACCGCGCGGAAACGGGGGCTTGCGGGCATAAAACCCAGCACCTGGATGAGGCCGTAGCCCCTGTGGATGTGCGCCGGAACGGTGACGCCGCCAAAGTGATGAACCATCCCAGATAGCTGAGTGATGTCCGCTGCCAGCGCGCCGATAAGCAGGGCGTCCTCCTCCCCCAGCGCCTGGTCCTGGCTGTCCATGAGCAGCTGGCGGCCAAAGTAGTCGGGGCGGTTCTTTTCTGCCGGGTAAAGGGGTCGGATGGCGGCATCCATCTTCATGGCGCTGCCCACATCCAGAAAGTAGGCCAGTAAGTGGACTTCCTCGCTGGCGCACAATTCCATGCCGGGGAGGAAGAGCAGGCCTTCGCGCCTGGCGGCTTCTTCGCAGGCGGTCAGGTTGCCGCCCGTGTTGTGATCCGTCAGCGCGATCACATCCAGGCCCTTGAGCCGCGCCATCGCGCAGATGTTGGCCGGCGTCATGTCCTCCTGCGCGCAGGGGGACAGGCAGCTGTGAATGTGCAGGTCGTAGTACAGCAAGGGTTAATCCGAGGCCGGGACAAGCCCCTTTGCCATCAGCCGCCCGCAGATTTCATAGGCTGACAGGGGCGAGGTGTAAACCGCGATGCCTTCCTCCAGCGCCTTAGCCAGCACCGCCTCCTCCATCTTTATGTCATCCGGCAGGATGACGCAGGCCATCTCGTGCAGGCTGGCCACCGCGATGACATTCAGGTGCGTCTGCACCGTCACCCAGGCCATGCCTGTCTGGCCCCTTGCCATCACCCAGCTGAGCAGGTCACACACATAGCCGCAGGTGGCGTCGCGCGGCGCATCCGGCTGCGCAAGCGGCCTGGCCTTGATGAGGGCTGATAGTTCCGTCAGTGTCATCCTTCCTCCTTACTCGCGCCGGGTCTTCGCGATGTCGACCATCTTTTGCGCCATGACTTTGAGCGTGTCCTTGAGCACATAGATGCAGTCGGACTCATCAAACAGGCCGCGCACGATGTCCTCGGCAAAGGACCTGCAGGTGGGCGAGCCGCAGGAGCCGCAGTCATACCCGGGCAGGGTGGCCAGGATGCGGTTCATCTCCTCCATGCGCTCAATGGCGCCGGCGATGCTCTCGTGCAGCTTCATGCTGTCCACCTCTGGAATGGCCCGGTCAAAATGCAGGTACTGCGGGGGCAGGGGCGCCTCGCGCCCGGGCTGGTTGAGGCCCTCCTCCATCGCCCTTCTGACATTGTCCAGGGTGTTGCGGGCCAGGTAGTTGTTCTCATAAATCAGCGGGCCGCCGATGCAGCCGCCCAGGCAGGCCAGGCCTTCCAGGTAGTCCAGGTCGTCGATCATGTGGTTCTCGACCTCTTCCAGCACGCGAATCACATTGTCGATGCCGTCCACCGAGATGCTGTTGCGCGGCTCCACCGCGGCAATTTCCCCGCCGGCCGCCGCCCAGCACATGCCCTTGGTGGTAAATGGCGCTGCCTCGGGCTTGACCTTGGTGTGCATCAAAAAGGGCTGCAGGCGGCCGTAGATCTCCATCATGGAGATGGCGCCGTCCACCTGGGAGGTCTCATGCCCGATGGGGCTGTTGATGGCCGTCATCTTGGCCGGGCAGGGCGTAACAAAGAAGATCCCCACGTCCGCTGGATTCACACCTTCCTCTTTGACCGCTTCACGGCGCGCCATGGCTGCGGCCACTTCCATGGGCTGGCGCAGGGAGATGATATTGGGAATCAGCGAGGGAAAGCGCGCCTGAATCAAGCGCGTGACCGCCGGGCAGGCGGAGGAGATGAGCGGGCGGGGACGGTTTTTATCCTTTAATTTGCGCTGCACCGCGCGCGCGACCACATCCGCGCCGCGGGCCACATCAAACACTTTTTTAAAGCCCAGGGAAATCAGGCCTTCCCGGATGGCCGCGGTATTGGTGTTGTGGCGGAACTGGCCGTACAAAGAGGGTGCCAGCAGGGCGATGGGATAGGCGAAGCGCTTGATGTCCTCCAGCGGGTTGGTGTGCGCCACCTTGGCGTGGTATTCACACACGCGGATGCACTCGCCGCAGTCGATGCAGCGCTCGTCAATGATGTGCGCCTTGTTGTCATAAACGCGGATGGCTTCCACCGGACAGCGCTTCAAACAGGCCGTGCAGCCGCGGCATTTGTCCTCGTCCAGACGTACTGAGTGAAACAGGGTACTCATCGCGCTCCTTACACCAACTTGAATTTCATGATCATCAGGGTGCCCACACCAACCTGGCTTGCGATTAAAAAGTCATCGGTATTGCGCATCATGTTGGGCAAGCCCATGCCCGCGCCAAAACCCAGGCTGCGGGCGTCCTCCCCGGCGGTGGAAAAGCCTTCCTTCTTGGCCAGCTCCACATCCGGTATGCCGGGTCCCTTATCGTGAATTTGCAGGGTGATCCAGCCATCCTCGATGGACAGTTCCATCGCGCCGCCCAGGCTGTGGATGATGAGGTTCATCTCCGCCTCATAGCAGGCGACGGCGACGCGCCTTATGATTTTGCTGTCTACACCCAGCTGCTTCAGCTGCCGCTTGATGTCCGCGGAGGCCTGGCCGGCGCTGTCATAGCCGGCTTGCGCGATGGGGTAGACAGAGTGAATCATTGCGCCTGCCCTGTGCCTTCCCGGGAGGCCCATTTCATGGGCGAGCCGCGCAAGCCCGCCTGGTACAAGAGGCCCGCGCTGACAAACATGGTCTTGTTGACCGACATCAAGACGACACCCAATTCCCGCGCCAAGTCAATTACGTCCTGCGGCGGCCGTTTCCCGCGCACAAAGACGATGCACTTTAAATCCAGCATCTCCGCTGTGCGAATGACATGGGCATTGGCCAGGCCCGTTAACACAATGGCTTTTTCGTGCACGAAGGCCAGCACATCGCTCATGAGGTCCGAGCAGCAGGCGCTTTGCACGACAATGTCCAGGTGGTCCTCGCCTGTGAGCACCGCTGCGTCCAGCGCCTGGGCCACCTGGCGCAAACGCAGGCCCTGGGTTTGCTCACCCGTCTGGCTTGGCTGCGCATGCTGGGACGCGCTGGTCATCGGGTCTTCCTGGATGTCGTGGGGATCGGTCTTGACTGTCATGTACGGGATGTGCCTCCTGGCTCATTGTAGGATGATTGTTTTGGCTTATGATGGCCGAAACAGGGGGACAGGATGATTATATCAAAGGGATGGCTATAAAAAAATAAGTCCCACGAAGTTTGTGGGACGTTTCCCGTCCCGCCTGGCGGTGTTTCTGTCCCGTTTATGCGGGCGGACAACACCCCAACTGCTAACATTATCCTACCAAATATTGGTAGTTTTGTCCAGAGAACAGGCCGCTTGTGAAAGCACGCGCATATGCTATAATTACCTTTGTATCACACACAAACTGGACGGAAAGCGAGGCACATATGCTGCGAATTGAGCACCTGAGCAAATCCTTCGGCAATAAAAAGGCGGTGGATGACCTGTCCCTGCACATCAAACCGGGCGAAATCTACGGCTTTATCGGGCATAACGGGGCCGGGAAGACCACCACCATCAAGGCCTGCTGCGGCATCCTGCGCTTTGATGAAGGCCAGATTCAAATTGACGGTCTGGATGTACGGCAGCATCCCATTGAAGCCAAGAAGCGCACCGCCTATTTGCCGGACAACCCGGATTTATATGAGTTTTTAAGCGGCATCAAGTACCTCAACTTCATCGCCGACATCTTTGGCATCCCCAAGGCTGACCGCGAGGCACGCATTCTGTCGCTGTCTGATGAGTTTGAGCTGACCCAGGATTTGGCCTCCCCCATCTCCACCTACTCCCACGGCATGAAGCAAAAGCTGGCCGTCATCGCGGCCCTGATGCATGAGCCAAAGCTGCTGGTGATGGACGAGCCCTTTACCGGCCTGGACCCCAAGGCCACCTTCCTGCTCAAACAAAAGATGCGCGCCATCTGTGACGCGGGCGGCGCGGTCTTCTTCTCCACCCACGTGCTGGATGTGGCAGAGAAACTGTGTGACAAGGTGGCCATCATCAGGCACGGCAAACTGGTGGTGGAGGGCACGATGGAGGAAGTCAAAGGCCAGGAATCCCTGGAGGAAGTCTTCCTGGAGCTGGAGGGGCAGCATGCTTAAAGCCCTCATCGCGGTGCAGCTGCGCGCATCCTTTTCGATGCTGTTTCAAATCGGCTCGCGCGGCAAGAAATCCACGCCGGTGAAGAAAATCCTAGTCGGCCTGCTGGTCGTCTACATCGTTGGCGTGCTGGGCATCTCCACCGGGTTTTACTTCAAGATGCTGCTGGATGGCTTGAAGCCCGCAGGGCTGGACTGGCTGTATTTTGCCATCGCGGGCATCACCGCCTTTGTGCTGGGCTTTATCGGCAGCGTGTACATGGCGCAATCCGCCCTGTTCGCGGCCAAGGACAACGAGACCTTGCTGTCCATGCCCATTCCATCCCATCTGATCCTCCTCTCCCGCACCTGCACGCTGTATCTGCTCACCTTCCTCTTTCAAGCCGTCATCCTTGTGCCAGCCCTGGTGGTGTGGCTGATCTATCAGCCCTTTTCCCTCGGGATGCTGGTCATGTTTACCCTGTGCGCCCTGCTGCTGCCCTTTTTGGTGCTGGTGCTGTCCTTCCTGTTGGGCTGGCTGCTTTCGCAGATCTCCCAGCGCGTCCGCTTTAAGAACCTGCTGATTATCCTCTTCTCCCTGGCCTTCCTGGCAGCTTACTTCATCCTGTATTCACGGCTGATGAGCGAATTGGCCAATTTGCTTCAGCGCGGGTCGGAAATCGCGGCGGCCGTGCGGCGTGTCTTTGTCCCCGCCTATCATATGGGCATCGCCATCACCCGGCAAAGCGCCATCAGCCTGCTTGTCTTTGCCGCCTTTTGCCTCATCCCCTTTGGCCTTGTGATGCTGGTGATTGCCAGCAACTACAACAAGGTCTTAACCACCGTGCGCGGCGGCCCCAAGGTGCTGTACAAGGGCGGCGGCATCAGGCAGGGCAGTTTGATGGGGGCGCTGACGAAGAAGGAGCTGCGGCGCTTTTTCTCAAGCCCCATCTATATGCTAAACAGTGCCATCACCCTGGTGATGATGCTGGGCGGCGCCATTTACCTGCTGTTTAACAGCAAGATCATCACAGATCTCACCACGCAAATGGCGATGCCCAGCCAGCTGATTGGCCTGGTGATTGTGTTGGCCATCGCCCTGATGTCCGCCTCCGTCACGATGTCCTCCTGCGCCATCTCCCTGGAGGGCAAGCAGTTTTGGATCATCCAGACCCTGCCCGTCAGCGCTTTGCAGTCCTTGCTTGCCAAGGCGGCCGCCCATGTCATCATCTGCTTCCCGCCCATTGTAATCACCGGTATCATCATGGGGTTTGTGTTTCAATTTAACGCCTTTTACTGTGTAATGAGCATCCTGCTGCCGCTTTGCACAGCCCTCTTTTTCGCGTTGTTTGGCCTGCTGATCAACCTGCATTTCCCCAAGATGTCCTGGCAGTCCGAAACCGAGGTGGTCAAGCAAAGCATGAGCGCATTTTTAGCCATGTTCCTGGGGATGACGCTGATGGCGGGACTGGGCATCCTGTATATCGCAAAACTGGCCGAATACATCAAACCGGAAGCCTATTTGATGATGATTACCGGCTTCTTCCTGATCTTGTCTGGCCTGATTTATCTGTACTTCCGCGCCAAGGCGGAGGGCATGTATTTGCGCCTGAGCGAAGCGAAAAAATAAACCCAAGTACCTTGAACAAACCGGGGCCATCCAAACGGACAGCCCCGGTTTTGATATACGGATGTGTGATTACACCTCCGGGATGTAAACCTCCACCTCACGCCCCTTTTCCGCGGAGTCGGCAATGGCGTTGATGATGGCCTGGTTGTACAAAATCTGGGTGGAGGGCACGGGCGGGGGCAGTTTGAAGATGATGGCATCCAGGAAGGAGCGGATCTTCTTGTCAAACAGGCCGGATTCGTCCTCCTCCAGAATGGGGATGATGGTCTCCACCTGCTCGCCGGCCAGGTCGTGGTACAGCTTCATCGGGCCGCCGACGGAGCCGTTCCAGCACTCGGTGGAGGGGATGCGCAATGCGCCCTTGGTACCCAGGATGACGGTGTCACCGGGGGTGTCCAGGTGCATGGCCCAGGAGATGCGGAAGTCCAGAATCAACTCGCCCTCCAGGCGGATGAAGGCCGCGGCAAAATCGTCCACATCAAAGCGGGCGGCGTCCTCGGGCTTTTGATAGTCCGTGGAGGTGCCAAAGAAGTTGGAGGTATAGCCAGAGGCGGTCAGGGGCTTGGGATAGCCCACCGCGTTTAGCACCATGTCCAGGGAATAGCAGCCGATGTCGCCCAGGGCGCCGATGCCGGCCGTCTTTTTCTCAATAAAGGTGCTGTTGGGGATGCCGCGCCGGCGGCCGCCGCCGGTTTGGATGTAGTAAATCTTGCCCAGGGCGCCGGAATCCACGATCTTTTTAATCTGCTGCATGTTGGCGTCCATGCGCGGCTGAAAACCGATGGAGAGCAGCTTGCCGCTCTTTTTCTCGGCCCTCATGATCTCTGCCGCTTCCTCCACCGTCGCGGTCATGGGCTTTTCAAGCAGCACGTGCACGCCGCGGTTTAAGGCCTCAATGGTGCAGGAAGCATGCTCGGTGTTGTAGGTGCAGACGCTGACGGCATCCAGCTTCTCGCGCTCCAGCATGCTTTTGTGGTCCGGATAGAAATTGACGCCGGTGATGCCGTAGTATTCGGCAAACTTCTCGGCCTTGCCGGGGATGAGATCGGCCATGGCGACGATCTCCACATCCGGCTGCTTGAGGTAGCTTTCTACATGCGCCTCGGCAATCCAGCCGGTGCCGATGATGCCGATACGCAGTTTTTCCTTGGCGTATTCGCGGTCCTCGCGCACGGTTTGGGTGAAATTGGACAATACGCGATCTGTATCAGTCATGGTGTCTCCTTTCATGTTCCAGTCATTGTGACGCTATTTTAAGGCATGGTGTGCCCATGTAACACGGTGCTATCCATATCTTATCACGGGAAAAGGTTTTCGTAAACCATTTTATGGCCTGTTTGTGTTGTTTCTTCAGGAAGTTTTGAAGCGGATTTGTAGTAAATCCAGCCCAAAGTGGGTAAATTGACCTTAGCCATTTGGCACAACGTACAAGGAGACACGTGAATGAAACATTTTGACATCGCTGTACTGGGCGCCGGCAGCGGTCTGATAATTATGGAAGGCGCGCTGGCAGCAGGCAAATCCGTCGCTGTGATTGAAAAAGGAGCCTTTGGCGGCACCTGCTTAAACCGGGGCTGCATTCCCTCCAAGATGCTGGTTTACCCGGCGGACTTGATTCGCGACGCGGAGCGCGGCGGGCGCGTGGGCATTAGCTTTGACAAGCCCAGCATCGACTGGGCCAAGGTGTCCAGGCGCATGTGGCGGCAGATTGACGTCAACCAGGACCTGGAGCGCGACATCAGCCAGATGCAGGGCGTGACCGTCTTCCGGGGCGAAGGCAGCTTTGTTGACAAAAATACCATGCACATCACCATGAATGACGGCGGCACGGAGCGCATCACCGCGGACAAGGTCGTCATTGCCACCGGCAGCAAAAGCCGGATTCCGGACATGGAAGGCTTAAACGACGCCGGTTACTTGACCAGCGAGTCCTTCTTTGGCGATCAGTTTCCCAAGAAACCTTATGACAGCCTGCTGATCATCGGCGGCGGGTTCACGGCGCTGGAGTTTGCGCATGTGTTTTCCGCCTTTGGCACCAAGGTGACCGTGGCCGTGCGCAGCGAGACCATCCTGCGCGGATTGGATGAGGAGATCCCGCCCTTTGTGCGCAAGCAGTTGGAGGACGTGGGCGTCACCTTTTTGTATGAGGCGGTGCCGCAGCGCATCCGGGTGGAGGGCAAGCAAAAAATCATGACCTTCCGCGACCGCCAAACAGGCGAGGAATACGAGACAGGCGCGCAGGAGGTGCTGCTGGCGCCCGGCATCGTGCCCAACACAAGCAGCCTGAACCTGGGCGCTGTTGGCGTTCATACAGATAAAAACGGCTATGTCATCACCGATGAAAAGCTGCGCACCAATGTGGCGGGCATTTATGCCATCGGCGATGTGAACGGCAAGTTCCCCCTGCGCCACAAGGCCAATTATGAGGCCGAGGTGCTCAACAACATCCTCTTTGGTGATGACACCCGCGCCGCCAGCTATGAGGCCGTCCCCTCCGCCGTCTTCACCCACCCGCAGGTGGGCAGCGTGGGCATGAGCGAAAAAGAAGCCCGCGCGCAGTACGGCGATAAGGTGCGCGTGAACCGCTACCATTATTCCGACGTCATCGCCGGCATTTCCATGGGCTACTCAAAAAACAGGCCGGACGACGGGTTTGCCAAGGTGATCACGCTGGATGACAAGCGCATCCTGGGCGTGCATGTGGTGGGGCCGCAAGCCGGCACCATTGTGCAGCCCTGGGCCTATCTGATGAACGCGGGCGGGCCCGGGCAGGCCGACAAGCCCGGCACCTGGCTGCCGGTCGAGCACGGGATGACCATCCACCCCACCTTCTCCGAGCTCACCGCCTGGCCGCTTATCTATCCTTTGGACTGATTACACAAGCAGCAAAAAGCACCTGCGGACACTCCCGCAGGTGCATGTTTTTATACCCTTATTCGCTATCCTGCTGATGGACGAAACGGGGGACGCGTTGGCCGTCTACCTCCACGTTTTCCAGGAACTTAGTCAGCGGGCGCACCCAGTAACCGCCCTCGCCATACAGCGCGCGGTAGACCACCATCATCTCCAGGGTTTCGGAGTGCCTTGCGATAAACAGCACCTCATACAGCCCGCCCTTGAAATGGCGGTAGCGGCCGGGCTTGATGTTGCGCGTTACCATTTGACGGGCCTTTGCAGATTGGTACCCTTGTGCTTGCCGGTCATGGCGTACTCCACCCACTCGGCGATGTTGACCGCGTGGTCCGCGCTGCGCTCCAGGTATTTGGCAATCATCAGCATATCCAGCAGCTGCTGGCCGTCCACCAGCACGCCGTTGCGGCAGGACTGGTCCAGCAGGCCCAGGATGTCGGACTTGACCTTGTCAAACAGCACATCGACCGCGTCATCCTCCTCTATCACCTTGCGCGCCAGCAAAAAGTCACGCGTCACATAGGCCTCCACCGCCTCGTGCACCATGCGGCTGGCCGCCTTGGCCATCTGCTGCAAATGGGAGGGAAAGGGCAGGCGTTCGCCCTCGTGGGGCATGGTCAAAATCTCCGCGATGTCAGAGGCCTGGTCCGCGATGCGTTCCATATCGGTAATCATCTTGAGCGCCGCGGAAATAAAGCGCAGGTCGGTCGCGTCCGGCTGCATCAGCATCAGGCTCATGCACATGGTTTCAATCTCCCGCTCCTTGCGGTCGATCTCCTCATCCCCGGCTTTAAGGCGCTGCGCGGCCTCCATATCGCCCGTCTCCATCAGCTCGCCGGCTGTTTCCACCGCGCGCTCAATCAGGCTGCCCATGAGCACCATCTCGTAGTTCAGTCGTTGCAATTGGTCTTTAAACCGGCGGCGCATCCTGCATCCCTCCATCAAGGTCCTGCGTGTATCAGCAAACAGTCTTTCGTTTCCTGTATTCTACCCGTTCACACAGCAGGTACGCAAGCCTTTTAAGCGGCGCTTGTCAATAGAGAACCTTGCTTAAAAACGCCTGGGTTCTGGGGTTTTGGGGGTGGTCAAACAGCTCCGCGGGGCTGCCCTGCTCGGCGATGGTACCCTCGTCCATGAAGAAGACACGGCCGGAAACCTCCCTGGCAAAGCCTATCTCGTGCGTAACGATGATGCAGGTAATGCCGGATTTGACCAGAGATTTGATGACCTGCAGCACCTCGCCCACCATCTCCGGGTCAAGGGCGCTGGTGGGTTCGTCAAACAGCATCACCCGCGGGTCCATCGCAAGCGCCCTCACAATAGCCAGACGCTGCTTTTGCCCGCCGGAGAGGCGGCGCGGGTGCTCATGCGCCTTGTCTGACAGGCCCACCCTGGCAAGCAGCTCCATGGCATAGTCATCCGCTTCCTGTTGGGTGCGCTTTTTAAGCAACACGGGCGCCAAAGTGATGTTTTCCTTTACGCTCAGGTGCGGGAAGACATTGAAGTGCTGGAAGACCATGCCCATTTTTTGCCGGTGCAGGTCGATCTGTGTGCCGGGATCCGTCAAATCAACCCCATCAAACAGCACGCTGCCGGCGGTGGGGACCTCCAGCATATTCAAGCAGCGCAGGAAGGTGGATTTGCCGGAGCCGGACGGCCCGATGATGGAGATCACCTCCCCCGTGTTGATGGTCTCTGTGATGCCCTGCAGCACGTGCAGGTCGCCAAAGTCCTTATATAAATTGATGGTCTCAATCACTTGCCTTCAGCCTCCTCTCATAATGGGCGATGAGCTTGCTAAACACAAAGGTCAGCACAAAATACACCACGCCCACAATCATCAAGGGTTCAATCACCAGGTGCATGCTGCCCTTGACGATGTTGTACTGCGTCATCAAATCCCCCACAAAAAAGACGGATGCCAGGGAGGTTTCCTTGATAACGGTGACAAACTCGTTGCCCAGCGCCGGCAGAATGTTTTTGATGGCCTGGGGCAGCACCACCCGCGCCATGGTTTGCCGGGCGCCCAGCCCCAGGGAGCGGGCGGCCTCCGCCTGCCCCGGATCCACCGCGGCGATGCCCGCGCGCACGATCTCACACACATAGGCCGCGGAATTGAAAATCAGGGCGATGGACACGCTGGCAAATTTGGACAGGCTGATAAACCGCAGAAGATCGGGCAGAATAAAATAAAAAACATACAGCTGCAGCAAAAGGGGCGTGCCGCGCACCACCTCCACATAGGCGGTGGCCAGCCAGCGCACGGGGCCCAGCCTGCTTCTGCGCATCAGGGCCAGCAGCGAGCCGAAGATGGCGCCGAAGAAAACGGTGATTGCGCTCAGCAGCAGGGTGATGCCCGTCCCCTGTAAAAACAGCCCCCCGTAGCGCGACAGCACCCGCAGGGCATTGGGCATAAAGTTGGTGTACATCCAGGCTTTCCTTTCCATCAGGCTTTCGCGCATGTTCTGCATCAATATGCAAACACGCTGGATGATAATACCATAGTTGCGCGTTTATGGATAGCGGTTTTGCAAAATTATTACCGCTTACGTATGCTTATGCGATTTCTGGTTTGATTTCTTCCGCGAGAAATGCCGATAAAATAGCTGTTACGGAAATTTAAGCGAATTTTCCGCTGCTTGCCCGTTTCCTGGTTGACACGCATATTTATTCAGTCTATACTTAAGGCATCAAGCAAGGAGGACTGTCTGAATGAAGAAATGGATTGCAGGTCTGCTGGTCTTGACCCTGATGTTCACACTGGCACTAACGGCCGCGGCAGAAAGCAAGCTGGACGCCATCAAGGCTGCCGGCAAGCTGGTGGTCGGCACCTCCCCGGACTACGCGCCCTATGAGTTCCCGGGCCCGGATGGCGAGCCTGTGGGCGCTGATATGGAGCTGGCCAAATACATCGCGGCCTACCTGGGCGTTGAGTTGGTCATTGATTCCTACGATTTTGACGGCGTGCTGGCCGCCATCACCACCGGCAAGGTGGACATTGCCCTGGCCGGCTTTGATCCCACCCCCGAGCGCGCGGAGAGCATGGATTTCTCCGATATCTACTACAACGAAAGCAACCAGCAACTGGTGGTGCACAAGGACAACGCGGACACCTTCAAAACCCTGGCCGATTTGAACGGCAAAAAGGTTGCCGCGCAAAACGGCTCCCTGCAGGCAACCATGGTGGAGGACTACCTGCAGGACGCCCAGCTGGAATTGATTGCCAAGGTGCCCGACGGCGTGATGATGCTGCTGAGCAAACAGGTGGACGCCATGGCGCTGGCGGATGTGATCGCCGCGCAGTATGTGGCAAACTATGATGACCTGGTCATCTGCCCGGAAGCCTTCCCCTTTACCTCCGAAGGCATCGCGGTCGCGCTGCCCAAGAACCAGCCGGAGTTGCTGGCGGAGGTGAACGCTGCCATCAAGGAAGTGGTGGAACAAAACCTGTTCTACCTGTGGATGGAGCAGGCGGTGGAGCTCAACAGCGAGATGAACAAGGATCACTAAACCATTTTTATGCCCTGATGCCCTTTGGCCCTCATATGGGCCAGGGGGCATTTTCATGTTGGATATATCCCACTTGCGATGGACAAACGCGCGTTTGCCCGATAAAATAAGGGCAGGAATAAGGAGGATGATGGTGTGAAAAAACACAGTTTGTTTGGCCTGTTAACCGCCGTGCTACTAGCGCTTTTGTATCTGGCTCCGCCCGCGCAGGCGCAAAGCATGACCCTGGTGGGGGAAGTCACGGTGCGGTTTCACACCGTGGTCAATATCCGATCGGGTGACAGCACAGATCACGCGTTGATTGCCAAAGGCCAGCCCGGACAGATCTTCCCCACAACGGGGCAAACAGCCGCGGGCTGGTATGAGATCATCCTGCCGGATTACCGTTTCGCCTATATCAGCCCGAAGCTGGTGTACTTCCGGGCTTTTGAGACCCCCATCCAGCACGACCCCGCCGCGCCCTACCGGCCCGTGGAGGTACCCAAAGACCCCACCCCGCCTCCGGGCGCAAGCTACCCCACCAACCCCAACCGCATCCCCGGCATCCCCAATCTGCCGGAATACCAGGAGTATTCCTACTACGACGGGGAGCTCGCCGTGTTCGCGGGCCCCGGTACGTTTTACCACCGCGCGGCAGGGGGCCAGGCCACCCTGGGCGGCGGCCGCATCCGCGTGTGGGGCGTTGAGAACGACTGGGCCATGATTGGCTATGACCTCACAAACGGCCTGTACCGCATTGGTTATGTGCCCGCCAGCCATTTCCCCGCGGCGTTAAACCTGCAGCCGCTGGACTTCGCCTACCGGGAGGTGACAGTCATCTCCCCCGCCTTTTTGACGGACGACCCGCTTGTGCAGCCTGGCTGGCTGTTTGAACTCCCCATAGGCAGCAAGGTGGTTCTGCTGGCCTATGAAGCCTTCGCGGATCACTGGGCCTATATCGAAACCTACTACCAGGGCCAGCCCATCCGCGGGTTTGTGAACCGCGTGTTCCTGGCCGAGGGACCCCTCCCCACGCCAACACCTACCCCTATCCCTACGCAAACACCCGTGCCCACGCCCTGCCCGGAGGAGACCCTCCACATCACGGGCGACGGCGTCCTGCCAAACGCGGTCACCTTCTCCTTCAGCGGCCCGCCGGAGGCGGTGTACTCCGGCCCCGGCACCAACTACCACCGCGCTGCGGGCGGCAGGGCCACCGTGGGCGGCGGCAGGCTGCGCCTGTGGGGGACGACCGGCGACTGGGCGATGATCGGCTACGGCTTGTCCAACAACCTCTACCGCATCGGCTATGTGCCAAAGAGCATGCTGCCGCCTGGCGCCTGCGCGCCGGAGATCGTGTTCAACACCCGCGGTGCGACCATTACCTCCACCGCCCCTGTGAATGATGACCCAATCATCCACCCTGTCCCGCTGTTTGAATTGCCCGAGGGCACCCGGGTGACCCTGCTGGCCTATGAGACCTTCGCCAATCACTGGGCCTATATCGAAACCACCTTTGAGGGCAAGCCCTTCCGCGGCTTTGTCAACAAAACCCGGCTGCAGCCGGATTGATACTTGTGCTAACAGAAAAAGGGACGGAGGTCAGCAATCAGGCCGCCGTCCCTTCCCTTCTGTGGATTGCTATTCGTCTTCCAGCCGCATCAGGCGCAGCTTGCCTTCGGCCTCCTGCAGGTACTGGTCCAAGCTGATTTGTCCATCCTGAAAGCGGGAAAACAGCTGATAAAAACCCAACTGGTGGTCGGTCATCAACCGATTGAAATCATCGTTTTCAACGAAGGCATAGGCCATGTCTTTACGGAACTGGGCGATGACCTCCGGGGAGATATGATACCGCATCCCAATCTGGGATTCTTTTACTTTCCTCTTCTCTTCCAGGTCAATCTGAAGCTGGCTGCGCGCTGTCCCTTCTGCGGTTTTGAGTTGCTCGGCCAACTCGACCTCCTCTTTTTGCAGGCGCGCGATGATGTCCTCTATTCCCTTAGGCTGCAAGGGGCGGTTCTCATCTGGATACAGCTTAATCTGCGTCTCATGATCCAGGTTGTTCAGATAACTTTCCGCATAGCGCAGGGCATCCTCTCGGTTGCCCGTGCGGGAATACACCGCCAGGTACCCTATGCACACGGGCAGCGCAGGGGTAGCCCCCTTTTCTGGCTTCAGCAGGAGGGGCTCTTCTTTTTCGCCCCAGCCTTCCGTGCCGCTTGAAGTGATGCTAAACAGGCTGTAGCTACCTTGTAGAAGCAAACCAGGCATATGGTAAACGCTAAAATCTGTATCCGGCCGGTCGATGACTCCGGTATCTACCTCGCCTGCCATACACAATAAGGAACGGGCAAGGGACGTTTCAAACTGGAAACCTTCCCCTTTTTGGGCCTGGTCAGCCAAGGCCAGTCGCAGCGCCTGCCGTTGCAGGGCCTTTTTGATATTCGTTTCCGCGATGGGGCGAATGTCCTGGAAGCTATCCGCTTTTTCATCCATCCAGGTCTTCACCAGATTGCATACATCCTCAAAGGTTTCGGGAATCTTAAGGCCCGTTTGCTCAAACAGCGCAGGCCGCGAAAGGTAGATGGTGGCTTCCAGTCTTACGGGCAGAAGGTAGATGGCCTCCCCGCGCATGGCTGCCTCCTGCAGGAAGGGATAGCAGCGCGACAGATGGGTACGGATGGCTGCCGAGCCGCTTAAATCCATCAAGTAGCCTTTGTCAATCAGGCGTCCCACCGCCTCCTGCTCGGAGGCCAAAAACAACAGATCTACCTCCGCAGCACCGCTGGTGAGGAGGGCTGCCAGCTTGCCCCTCTCCCCCATGTAGGACTGAATCAACTGTACAGGCACCTCCGGCATGTCGCGCAGCACCTTCATGTGGGTATTTGTGTCGTCAAATCCATAGATGCTCAGAGGTTTGACCTCCTCTTTCATAGGCATGGACGTCCGCAGATGGCTTGTTTCCATATTTAGGATAGCGCACACCTGCCCGGGCAGCGGCACAATCCTATCCCCATCCCCCCAGAACATGATGTTTGAAAGATGTCCGCACAAGACCTCTTGCCCGGAGGCGTCCCGTTTGTACAGCTTGTTGTCGCTCAGGTACAGGATGCTGTCATCCTCCTCCTGCCAGCAGAAGGCCATGACATCCTCCGTGACAGCCTGCCACAGTTTGTCCAGGAGTACGCTGTCCCCGCTGATTGGGTCAAAAGATACCAAGTCCGGACGCGCAAGCGACGCCTCCCCCGTGTTGGCTGCTGTCCAGGCATCCCTGGTAAGACCCAGCAGTCGCTGGTCCCGGTAACCGGCGATGGCCTGCAGGTGCGCGGGCACCTTGACCTCACGCGCACTGCCGTCCGTCACATCCCAGGCAAACAGCTCGGTCCCGTAGCCGTTTAAATGGTCAGGCCGATACAGCGCAAAGAGGGTATCCCCCATGAGCACAAGCTGCTCGGGCATCATATCATTCTGATGGTCATCAAAGGGCCGGCCGGCCAGCTGGACGGCTTTTTGATTCGTTTCAACGCCCTTCTCCGCATCCAGCGGATAGAGTAGGCCACGATTGATGTCCAGGCCATATAAGCGATCGCCCTGCGCCACCAGCCAGTGAATGTCCGGCAGCTGGTCCTTTGTAGCCAGAGCCTTTAGCTGATCGGTCATTTTCGGGTTGAAGGCGTACAGCCCCTTGTTTGTCAGCATCAACAGTTCACCTCGGTACAGGGTTTGCGCCCGCACCTGCAGCGGGATGCCCTGATGGTCACGCACCTGGTCGGGCAGAGACGGTGATGCATGAACTGTTCCTGGCATCAGGCCAAGCAGCATCACCAGCGCAATCAACAGGCAGGCATATTTTTTCATGACCGCTCCTTTTTGTTACACAAAAAAATCCACCGGCGCGGTGGCCGGTGGTCAGATGGATTATTCTTCTGTTTTTTCGGTCTTTGCCTTGCGCGTCCGGGTTGCCGGCTTGGCGGCGGGCGCATCCGCCGGTTTTTCCGCCGCCTTCTTGGCGGCCGCGGGCTTTTTGGCAGCGGCCGGCTTGGCGGTGGTTGCCTTCTTGGCGGCAGTTGTCTTGGTTGCGGCCTTGGCGGCTGGTTCCGCTTTTGCCTTGGCGGTTGTGGTTTTGGTTGCTGTCGCCTTGGCAGTTGTCGCCTTGGTAGCAGGTTCCTTCTTTACCGCGGTTGCCTTGGGCGCGGCCTTGGCCTTGGCGGCAGGTTCCTTCTTGGCAGCGGGCTCCTTCTTGGCGGCGGCTGCCTTGGTCACCCGTTTGGCCTTGGGCGCTGGGGTTTCTGTTGCTGCCGGTTTGTCCGCGGGCTTGCCTTCGCCCAAAAGGGCTGGCATCAGCTTCTTGTACAGGTCCAGATAAATCCTGGAGGACTGCAGCCAGGAGAAATCCGCCGTCATGCCGCGCTCCTGCAGCAGGGCCCAAACCTCGCGCTCGTTGTGGTAGTAATGCAGCGCGCGGCGGATGACATTGAGCATGTCATGCGCGTTGTAGTTGAAGAAGGTAAAGCCATTGCCGTCCTTGGTGTACTCGTTGTAGGAGAGCACTGTATCCCGCAGGCCGCCAGTCTCTCGCACCACGGGCACGGTGCCGTAGCGCAGCGCGATCATCTGGGAGAGGCCGCAGGGCTCAAAGGCGGAGGGCATCAGGAACAGGTCGGCACCCGCGTAGATGCGGTGCGCCAGGCCGTGGTCCATCACAAAGCTGGCTGCGACACGGCCGGGGTAGTTTTGCTCCGCCCAGCTAAAGAGGTTGACATAGCGGGACTCACCCATGCCCAGGCAGACCAACTGCAGGTCCTCGCGCATGATGTCGGCGATGACATAGTCCACCAGATCCAGGCCTTTTTGGCTGTTGAGGCGGCCGATCATCGCGATGATGGGCACATCGGGGCGCACTTCCAGGCCCAGCTCCTCCTGCAGGGCGCGCTTGCACGCGGCCTTGCCGGACATATCCTTCACGCTGTAGTTCTGGGCGATGGAGGGATCCGTTGCCGGGTCGTATTCCCGCACATCGATGCCGTTTAGAATGCCTGTTAAGTGGTTGTGCCGCGCGCGCAGCAGGCCGTCCAGGCGCTCGCCGTAGTAGGCGGTCTGGATTTCCTCGGCGTAGCTGGGGCTGACGGTGGTGACCTCGTCCGCGTAGACGATGCCGGCTTTTAAGAAGTTGACGTTGCCAAAGTACTCCAGTTTGTCATCGGTGAAAACTTCGTCCTGCAGGCCCAGCATGTCCTGCACGTCCTTGACGCCAAAGATGCCCTGGTATTGCAGGTTGTGGATGGTCATCACGGTGCGGATGCTGTCATACAGGGGCAGGCCGCTGTACTGGATGCGCAGCAGGGCCGGGATCATCCCGGTTTGCCAGTCGTGCGCATGGATGACATCCGGCGCGAAGGGAATCAGCGGCAGAGCGTTTAAGACCCCGCGGCAGAAGAAGGCGTAACGCTCATGCTCGTCCCCGCCCACACCGTAGATGTAGTTGCGGCCAAAGTAATAGCGGTTGTCCACAAAGTAGTAGGTCACGCCGCCGCGCTCCAGTTGCTCAATGCCGCAGTACTGGCGCCGCCAGCCCAGGCTGACCTCAAAATCGACCACATGGGTCATCTTGCGCTCATATTCGTGCGGAATCATGCTGTACTTGGGCAAAATGACCCGTACATCATGCCCCTGCTCGGCCAGCGCCGGGGCCAGGGAGCCCACCACATCAGCCAAGCCGCCCGTTTTGACAAAGGGCACGCATTCGCTGGCTGTGAACAGAATTTTCATGGATTGTTCCTCCTTCTCGTCGGTCACCAACTGTATGAGGCTAACAAATGAGGCGTCAAATTGTCAAGTTTTTGGCGACCACCAAGGGATAGGAGCGCGGGGCGATCAGCCGGACATCCTCCCTGAGCGTAGTCTGCTTGTCCAGGATGCAGTTTTCCACCTCCGCGTTGCGGGAGATGACCGCGTCCTGCATGATGATGGAGTTGCGGATGACCGCTCCGGGCTTGACCACCACGCCGCGGAAGAGGATGCTGTTTTCCACCGTGCCCTCAATAAGGCAGCCATCCGCCACCAGGGTGTTGGTGACCAGGGAATCCCCCATGTAGCGGGCGGGCATCTCATCGCGCAGCTTGGTCCACACGGGCTTGTCGTCCCGGAAGGCCTGGGCGCGCAGCTTGTCGTTTAGGAAGTCCATGTTGCACTGGTAGTAGCTTTCCACCGAGTCGATCATCCACACGCGGCCGGGGCACTCAAAGGCGCCGATGCGGTAGATGCGCTCAGAAACCATCTGCGCAATCATCTCCCGGGAGAAATGATGCTGGCCGGAGGCCACCCCGCGGTCCACCAGGTCGATGAGCAACTCGCGCCTGATGATGAAGGCGCCCACATAGGTGTTTTCAAAATGCGGGATGGTGGGGTCAATCTCCAGCTTTGTGACCTGGTCTTTTTCCACCTGCAAATAGCGGCCGCGGGCGTTGCGCCTGACATTTCTGTCCTTGGTGTAAAGAAGGGTGATGTCCGCCTTGTTGTCCAGGTGGTGGTTCATCATGTCCCGGAAATCCACCTGGTAGAGCACGTTGCTGTCGGTGACCACGATGTTGCGCTCCACGCTTCTGCGCATGAAGTTCATGTTGTTGTGCAGCGCGTCCAGCAGCCCATCATACACGCCCACGTTTTCCCGGGACATAAAGGGCGGCAGGATGGTCAGACCCGAGCGCTTGCCGTGCAGGTTCCACTCCCGCCCGCTGCCCAGGTGGTCCATCAGGCTGTGGTAGTTCTTTTGCATGATGATGCCGATGTTTTTGATGCCTGAGTGGATCATGTTGGCCAGCGTGAAGTCAATCAGCCGGTAGCGGCCCACCATGGGCAGTGCTGCAGTGTTGCGGTAGCGCGTCAACTCCTGCAGTTCATCCACGCGCTCCCCGGTATAAATAAGACCTACAATGTTTTGTTTCATCTTGTAACCTCACTCTCCAAGCTGCTCGCCGGCCTTGAGGACGTACCCGGGGGCGACGTTGGTGTTGCTGCCGACCACCGCGATGTCGCCCGTCTCCTCCCCAATGACCGCGCCTTCGCCGATCTCTGCGTTTTCCGCGATGATCGCGCGGCGGATGACTGCGTTTTTGCCGATTTTTGCGTGGGGCATGATGACCGCGTCCTCAACGACCGCGCCCTCTGCCACCTTGACATCGGCGCTTAGGACCGAATGAACGACCTTGCCATACACCTCACAGCCCTCGGTGACAAGGGAGTTTTGGATGACCCCTTTGGGGGAGGCGAAATGCGGCGGCTCGCCCACGTTGCGGGCGTAGATGCGCCACTTGCGGTCATGCAGGTTGATGGGCGGCGTGGGGCTGAGCAAGTCCATGTTGGCATCCCACAGGCTTTCGATGGTGCCCACGTCCTTCCAGTAGCCGTTGAAGTTCCAGGCCACCAGGCGCTCCCCGGCGTTTAGCATGGTGGGGATGATGTTTTTGCCAAAGTCGTTCTGGCTTTTGGGGTCGCGCTCATCGCTGGTGAGGTAATCCCGCAGTTTTTCCCAGGTGAAGACATACACGCCCATGCTGGCGTTGTTGCTCTTAGGGTTTTTCGGCTTCTCCTCAAACTCGATGATGCGGCCGTCCTCGTCCGTGTTCATCAGGCCAAAGCGGCTGGCGTCCTCCCAGGGCACCTGGCGCACCGCCACGGTGAGCGCGGCTTCATGCTTGATGTGGTGGGCCAGCATCTCTGCGTAATCGCATTTGTAGATGTGGTCACCGGATAAAATCAGCACATACTTGGGGTTGAACTGCTCAATGAAGGCCAGGTTCTGGTAGATGGCGTTGGCCGTGCCCTTGTACCACTCGCCTTCCTCCCCCTTGGAGTAGGGCGGCAGGACGAAGACGCCGCCGGTTGAGATGTCCAGATCCCAGGGCGCGCCGGAACCGATGTAGGAGTTGAGCTCCATGGGCTTGTACTGGGTTAACACACCCACTGTATCAATGCCCGAATTGGCGCAATTTGACAGGGGGAAGTCGATAATCCGGTACTTCCCGCCATAGGGGACCGCTGGTTTGGCAACATGGCGTGTCAGGATGCCCAGCCTGCTCCCTTGTCCGCCTGCCAGCAGCATGGCTACGCAGGTTTTGTGTTGTTGCATTCGCTCATTCCTCCTTCAGGTCAGTTTTGGTAGCGTCCGGTTCTTTGGTTTTGGTCTCTTTATCGTCCGTCAGTTTTTTGGGCAGCGGCTTTTTATCGTAGCTGAAATATACCGTGGACAGCGGCGGCACACACACCTGAACGGAGTAGGGCAGGTTGTTGCAGATCTCCTCCTCCGCCTTGATGGGGTGCGCGTTGTACTGGTTGGAGCCGCCGTATTCCTTTAAATCGGTGTTGAAAATTTCTGTAATGGTGCCGGGCTGCGGCAGCCCGAAGCGGAAGACCGGGTAGAAGGCGGAGGTAAAGTTGGTCATGCTGATGATGGAATTGCCTTCCTTGTCCGTGCGCATGAAGACCACGATGCTGCGCTCGTTGTCATCCGCCGTCAGCCACAAGAAGCCGTCCCAGCTGTCCTCAATCTGCCAGAAGGGCGGGTTGTCACGGTAGAAGTGGTTGAGCACGCGCACACAGCGGCACAAATCCGGGTGCTTTTCGTAGACCATCAAGAACCAGTCCAGCTGGCCGTCGTAATTCCACTCGATGAAGTGGCCAAACTCGCTGCCCATAAACAGCAGCTTCTTGCCCGGGTGCGCCATGGTATAGCCATACAGGGCTCGCAGGCCCGCGAACTTCTGCCACAAATCCCCCGGCTGCTTGTCCAGCATAGAGCCCTTGCCGTGGACCACCTCGTCATGGGAGAAGGGCAGGATGTAGTTTTCGCTGAAGGCATAAAACAGGGAGAAGGTGAGTTTGTCGTGGTGCCAGCGGCGGTAGATTGGATCCAGCTTGACATAGGACAGCATGTCGTTCATCCAGCCCATGTTCCACTTAAAGCCAAAGCCCAGCCCGCCCATGTCAATGGGCCGGGTGACCATGGGATAGGCGGAGGATTCCTCCGCGATCATCATCACACCCTTGAAATCCCGGTAGACCGTTTGATTCAGGCGCTGCATGAAGGCGATGGCGTCCAGGTTTTCCCGCCCGCCAAACTCGTTGGGCAGGTAATCCCCCTCGCGCGCGAAATCGTGGTAGAGCATGGAGCTGACCGCGTCACAGCGCAAACCGTCCGCGTGGAAGTACTCCAGCCAGAAGCAGGCGTTGGACAGCAGGAAGCTGCACACCTCGCCCCGGGCGAAGTCAAACATCATGGTACCCCACTGGGGCATCTCCGCCCGCCGCGGGTCCGTATGCTCATAGCAGGGGGTGCCGTCAAAGCGGCGCAGGCCGAACTCATCCCGCGGGAAGTGCGCCGGCACCCAGTCCAGGATGACGCCGATGCCTGCCTGGTGCATGCGGTCGATGAAGTTCATCAAGTCATGCGGCGTGCCGTGGCGCGCGGTGGCGGCGTAATAGCCCGTCACCTGATAGCCCCAGGACATGTCCAGCGGGTGCTCCATCACGGGCAGCAGCTCCACATGGGTGTAGCACATTTCTTCAATATAGGGGATGAGCTGATCGGCGATCTCCCCATAACTTAGCATGTTGCCGTTCTCGCCCCGGCGCCAGGAGCCCAGGTGCATCTCATAAATATTGACAGGGCTGGAATAGGGCACCCATTCCTCGCGCTGCTTCATCCACTCGCTGTCGCCCCACTCGTAGCCATCCATATCATACAGGATGCTGGCGGTGTTGGGGCGCAGTTCCCCGGCAAAGGCGTAGGGATCGGCCTTCAAAGTCCAGTTGCCGTCCGCGCCCTTGATGGCGTATTTGTAGGTGCGCAGCTTTTCCTCCGCCCCCGCATAATGAAAGCAGGCTGGATCCGCGTCCTTGGTGAAAAGGATGTCGGGCAGCCTGATCTCCCACGTGCCGTCGAACTGCTTGGTCATGGGGTATTTTTCATAGTCCCAAAAACAGAATTCGCCCGTTAAGCTGACAGCCTGCGCGTTGGGCGCCCAGACCGTAAAATGCCAGCAGTCCACATCCTGCCATACGGGGTGCGCTCCAAATGCCTGGTAGGCGTGGCGGCTTGTGCCTTGATGAAATTCCTGTCTTTGCGCGTCGTTAAAAGGGTTGTAGCGCAAATTCATTCCCCCTTTCCATTAAGGATGAACGATGGTTCAAACACTGATATTTCCTGATTAAAGTATAGCATACGCAAGGAAAGGGCGCAACGAACAAACAGGTTGCCCTTTCTTGACAGCCCGGGCCACCCGCTGATTGAACGGGCGCATATGGCGTGATATGATAGACGCATCAACAGAAAGGATGAAGTGATGGCCAGAAGAAGCGGCAACCAGCTGTTTTCACCCAGGCGAAAGCGCAAAACCGGCTGTGTGACGGTGATTGTTTTATTTGTGCTGGCGCTGGTGCTCACCCTGTCCCTCAACGCGCTGGCCAACCGCTTTGTACGCCTGGACATCCGCCGGGTCACCATCCTGAACCTGCCCCGACAGCTGGAGCGCTTCCGCGTCCTGCATTTAAGCGACCTCAACGCGGCCAAATTGGGCAACAAGCAGGACAACCTGGCCTCCGCCCTGGGCAAAGAGGCCTATAACGCCGTTGTGATGACGGGTGACATGGTAGGTAAAAGCGGCAATATCCAGCCGCTACTGGAGACGGGCGCCTTGCTCGCGCCCAATATCCCCAAGTTTTTCATCCCGGGCGACAGCGACCCTGCCCCCTACTATATGACCCCGCACGGGGATGAGGAAGTAAAGGCGGAATACATCCGGGCGCTGGAAGCCAATGGCTTTATCCACCTGGAAGTCCCCTACAAGCACGAGGAAGATGGGCAGGTTGTCTGGTTTTGCCCAGGCGATCTGTTCATGCTGGATTTGGACAGCGCGCAGTTTTCGCTGAACGAATTGGTGAACACCTTGCTGGCCTCCGACAACCCCTATGAATCCGCCACGGGCGCGCAGCTGCGTTACGCCCAGCACCGCCTGGATGTGATCGCGCGGTCCCTGGAAGCCATGAAGGAAATGAAGCCGGAGGACACCATCATCGCGGTGATGCACCACCCGCCGGACGCGGACCAGTTGGGTGAATTGGCCCAACGGCACAAGGAGAAAGAGGACGTTACACCCAGCCTGTTTTTAGCCGGCCAGTTCAACAACGGCCAGGCGCGCCTGCCGGGGCTGGGACCCATCTATTTGCCCAGACTGGCCGACGGCAGGGGCGGCTTTTTCCCGGGGGATGAAGGCTTAAGCGGCTTATTTATCACCAAGGGCTATCCTTTGCACATCAGCCCCGGTTTGGGCGTGTCCGGCTTTTACCCGGTGCCCCTGCGGCTGTTTAACCGCCCGGCTGTGACCATCCTTGAACTCACATCCAGAATGACGCGGTAGGAGGGCTGTTTGAGCAAGCGCTTTTACAACAGGGAATTGTCCTGGTTAAACTTTAATGAGCGCATCCTGAACGAAGCGCTCAACCCGGACAACCCGCCGCTTGAGTGCGCGCGGTTTTTATCCATTGTATCCAGCAACCTGGACGAGTTTTTTATGGTGCGCGTGGGCAAACTGGAGCGCAAGAAGGACATGGGCCGCCAGACGCCGGACCCGGCCGGATACACGCCCAAGGAACAGCTTGCGCTGATTTATAAAAAGGTGCGCGCCCATGTGGAGCGCCAGTACCGCGTGCTCAACAACCACATTCTGCCCGATCTGGCCAGTCACGGTTTGCATTTGTTAAAGCCCGCCGCTTTGTCCCAGCGTCAGGCGACCTGGCTTGCGCAGTACTATCAAACCCAGGTGCTGCCGGTTTTAAGCCCCAGGACGCTCAACCCCAGGCACCCCTTCCCCATTTTATCGGCAAAACAGCTGTATATCGCGGTGCACCTGCGCGATGAAAAGACAACCCAGGCATCGCTTGCCATCGTGCCGGTGCCGCGGGGGCTTGCGCGCGTGGTGATTTTGCCCATGGGGCAGGGACGCGCGCGCGGCGTGCTGCTGGAGGATGTGATCTCCCACTTCCTGCCCGATTTGTTTGAGGGCGTCGCCATCCAGGCGCAGATGCCTTTCCGCATCACCCGCAACACGGATTTTGTCATCAACCTGGATGACATGGACAACCTGCTCAATGAGATGAGCAAGAACGTGCAGCGCCGCTCCTACGGCAAAATTGTGCGCCTGGAAATCCCCAGAGGGTCCAGCAAACAGCTGCTGAGGATGCTCAGGGAGGGCGTCAGCGTGACGGATGAGGGCATCCTGCAGGTGGAAGGACCGCTTGATCTGCGCTTTTTCATGCGCCAATTGTGCAACCTGACCGGGTTTGATGACCTGCGCTACACCCCTTTCGCGCCCCGGATTGACAAGCGCTTTATGGCCAGGGAAAGCATCTTCCGCACCATCCGCAAGGGTGACCTGTTTTTGCACCACCCCTATGACAGCTTTGACCCGGTAATCCACTTTTTATCAGAGGCCGCCACCGACCCGCAGGTGCTGGCCATCAAGCAGACCCTGTACCGGGTGTCCAACCACAGCCCGATGATTGACGCGCTGGCGCGCGCCGCCAAAAACGGCAAGCAGGTGACAGTTTTGATCGAGGTGCGCGCGCGCTTTGATGAAGAGCACAACATCGCCTGGAGCAAAGCCCTGGAAAAGGCGGGCTGCCATGTCCTGTACGGCGTGCCCCGGTGGAAGACGCATTCCAAGGTTACCCTGATTATCAGGCGGGAGCCGGAGGGCCTGCGCCACTATACGCATTTTGCCACCGGCAACTATAACGACGTGACCGCCAAACTGTATACGGACATGGGCGTGTTTACCTGCGACAAGCAGCTGGGCGAGGACGCGGCCTCCTTCTTCAACCTCATTCTGGGCTACCGCTATATCTACCCCATGCGGGAGATGATCGCCTCGCCCTACCACCTGCGCGAAAACATGCTGATGCGCATCCGCCGGGAGGAAACCAACGCGAAGGAAGGCAGGCCCGCCGGTATCACCATGAAGATGAACTCCCTGTCGGACCCGCAGATGATGGACGCGCTCCTCTCCGCCGCCAAGGCGGGTGTACCGGTGCGGCTGATGGTGCGCGGCATTTGCTGTTTGCGCTACAAGGAGCACGAAAACCTGAAGATTTACAGCACGGTGGGCCGGTTTTTGGAGCATCCGCGCATCTACTGTTTTGAAAACCTGGGTGAGAAGGAAGTCTTCCTCTCCTCCGCGGACCTGATGCCCCGCAACCTGGACAAGCGCATCGAGCTGACAGTGCCGGTGAAGGACCCGAAGATCAAGGCGCAGATTATCTCCATCCTGGAACTGGGTTTTCTGGATAACCGCAAGCTGTGGCAATTGAAACGCGCCAACCAGTATGAGCGCGTGATCAGGGATGAGCCCGCCATCAACCAGCAGGAGGAGCTGATCCGCTCGCCCAACCCCTTGCTTGACAGACAATTCCTCCCCGGATAGACTGATTTTTAAGGTTTTCAACCATTGCCTTACAAACACCACAAGACGAAGGAGCCGTATGTATGATTCAGATTTACAATAGCCAGAGCCGGCAAAAGGAAGTATTCAAGCCCATCAGGGAAGGCAAGGTGGGCATTTACTGCTGCGGGCCGACGGTGTATGACTATTTTCACATCGGCAACGCCCGGCCCTTCATCATGTTTGATGTGTTCAGGCGCTACCTGGAAAGCCAGGGCTATGAGGTGACCTATGTGCAAAACTTCACCGATGTGGACGACAAGATGATTGAGCGCGCCAACCGCGAGGGCATCACGGTGAAGGAGCTGGGCGAGCGCTTCATTGACGCCTACTTCAAGGACGCCGGCGCCCTGGGCGTGCGCCCCGCGACGGTGCACCCCAAAGCCACGGAGCACATGCCGCAGATGATCCGTCTAATCCAGGGCCTGGTGGACGCCGGCATCGCCTACGAAAAAGACGGCAGCGTATATTTCCACACGCCGGCTTTCCCCGAATACGGCAAGCTGTCTGGCCAGAACCTGGAGGATTTGGACAGCGGCGCGCGCATCAGCGTGGATGACGAGAAGAAGAACCCGCTGGACTTCGCGCTGTGGAAGGCTGAAAAGCCCGGCGAGCCCAGCTGGGACAGCCCCTGGGGCAAAGGCCGGCCGGGCTGGCACATCGAGTGCAGCGCCATGAGCATGGAATACCTGGGCGAGCATTTTGACATCCACTGCGGCGGGCAGGACCTGCTCTTCCCCCATCATGAAAACGAGGTCGCGCAGAGCGAGGGCTTCACCGGCCATCCCTTTGTGAACTACTGGATGCACAACGGGTTTTTGAACATTGACAACGCGAAGATGTCCAAATCCCTGGGCAATTTCTTCACCGTGCGCGATATTTTAAAGGAATATGACGCAGAGGACGTGCGCATGCTAATGTTGAGCGCGCATTACAGAAGTCCGCTGAACTTCAGCCGGGACATGATGATGCAGGCCAAGGCCTCCCTGACTCGCCTGTACACCGCGAAGGAGCGCCTGTTAAGCCTGAAAGCAAGCGCCAAGGACGGGGAAGTGAACGCGGAACTCATCCAGGAAATAGCGCAGATGAAGGAGCGCTTCATCGCCGGCATGAACAACGACTTCAATACCGCCGAAGCCATGGGCGCCCTGTTTGAATTGGTGTATTTGATCAACACCAAACTGGATGAATCCACCGCGCTGGGCACCCTCAACAAGGCGGTTGAGGCCTTTACCGACATGACGGACATCTTTGGCATCCTCAGCAAAAAGACGGATGAGGTGCCCTCAGAAGTCCAGGCCCTGGCCGATGCGCGCGCGCAGGCCCGCAAGGACAAAAACTGGGCGCAGAGCGACGCGCTGCGTGACCAGATTGCCGCCTTGGGCTATATGGTTGAGGACACGCCGCAGGGACAAAAGCTGCGCAAGAAGTAATACATCCCCCATGAAATCCGACAAAATGCGACAAGCCCTGGGCACCGCCTGCCTGGCACTGAGCCTGGGGCTTGTTGTATTGTTGCTTGGCCTTGTGATGACAGAACGGATGAACAGGCCGCAGCCAATCACAATGACCCTGCGCCCTCAAACAGCCCAGCCGACCTTTGTTCCTGACCACACTGGCAAACTCAACCTGAATACCGCGACACTGGCGCAGTTGAAAACCCTGCCTGGCATTGGGCAGCACCTGGCGGAGCAGATCATCGCGCAGCGGGAGAAGAATCCCTTTTATTTCATTGAGGATTTGATGGTCATCAAGGGGATTGGCGATAAACGGATCGCGGCGCTACGGGAAGTGGCCTATGTGGCACTGCCAGAGATTTTAACGCAACAAACGCCTTAATTAATATTGACAGCAAACAGCGGCGGAACACTCCGCCGCTGTCTGGTTCATAAGCTATATTACGGTTTGGGTGTGGCCGTGGGTTTGGGCAGGGCGCTGGCCGCGAACAGCTTCTCCCAGGTTTTGGGGCCAACGATGCCGTCTGCCTGCAGGCCGTTCACCTTCTGGAAGGCTTTGACCGCCTCGTAGGTGCCATAGCCAAAGGTGCTGTCCACCTGGTCGGCGCGCATATAGCCCAGCGCTGCCAGGCGTGTCTGCAGCTTGCCGACATCCGTGCCCTTGTCCTCATACTGGAGGCGGAACTCCGTCGGGCTGGGGGCCGCGGTTGGCGTGGGGCTGCTGGCGGGAGGCGCTGAGGGCTTGGGCGTCACTGCGGGCAGCGCGCTGGCGTCAAACAGCTTGGTCCAGGCATCCGGGCCGACGATGCCATCTACCTTAAGGCCGTTGTTCTTCTGGAAGGCACGCACGGCCAGGTAGGTCTCATACCCGAAGATGGAGTCAATCACATTGTTTTTCAGGTAGCCCAGGTTAAACAGCCTGGTCTGGAGCTGGCCCACCTGCGCGCCCTTGTCGTTCAGCTGCAGGCGCAGCGGCTTGGGCTCCGTCGGCGCTGGGGAATCCGTCGGCAGCACAACAGGTGTAGGCGTGGGCGTCGGCGCGGGGTTGGGCGCGGCGCCAAACATCTTGTTCCAGGTGTCCGGGCCCACAATGCCATCCACCTTCAGGCCGTTGTTCTTCTGGAACTCGCGCACAGCCAGGTAGGTGATGTAGCCAAATTTGCCGTCCACATCGCCCACCTTGTAGCCCAAATCCTTCAATTTTTGCTGCAGCTGCCGTACCAGGTTGCCGGTGCTGTTGAGCTGCAGGCGCAGGGTGGGGCCGGGCACAAAGGGTGTGGGCTTGGGCGTAGCGGTGACCACCGGGGTGGGCAAGACGACGCCAGCCGTCAGGAAATTCCAGGTCTGCGGGCCGACTACGCCGTCCACCTTCAGGCCCTTGTCAAACTGATAGCGGACAACTGCCAGATAGGTGGCGTAGCCAAACTTGCCCTCGACATCATCCGTGTAATAACCCTGGTTGCGCAGCAGCCCCTGTACGGTTTTAACAGCCGGGCCTTCGGACCCATGGGCGATGCGCTGATACAGCGTGACGCCCGGCTTGGTGCCCGTGTTGCTGATGGCATCCGCGCTAAAGAGCACAAGGTTGGTGACCTCCCCGATGATGCCGTCGGCCTTGAGGCCGTTTTTGGCCTGGAAGGCTTTGACCGCCACATAGGTGGAGTAACCAAACTTGCCGTCCACCTTGTCCTTGTAGTAGCCAAGCTGCGCAAGGCGTGACTGCGCCTGGTTGACCTGGCTGCTCTCAGCGCCGTAGCGCAAGGTCTCCGCCAGCATGCCGGGCAACAACACGCTGACCAGCATCAGGACGCAAATCATCCCAGCTATGATCCGTTTTTTCATCTGCTGCACTCCTCTCACTGGTTGTGCTTCATCTGTGTAACTATTGTCTATACACTATACCTGATATTTGCTTGATGTGCAACGAAAATTAATAAAGTTTGCGTTTGCGCGCAGAAGCGCTATGTAGCGTCCTTTGCCAAAAGGTGCAGGGCGGCCACCGCCTGGGACAGCGTGCTGACCTCAATCAGCTTCATTCCCTTTGGCGCCTTGGGCATGCCGCGCTTGCCCTTGGGGCAGATGACCTGCATAAAACCCAGCCTGGCGCACTCTGTGAGCCGCCTGTCCATAAAGGGGATGGGCCGCACCTCGCCCAAAAGGCCTACTTCACCCATTGCCGCCACATCCTTTGGCAGAGAGGTATCCGACAGCGAGGACGCCACTGCCAGGCAGACCGCCAGGTCGGCCGCCGGCTCGTCCAGGCTGAGCCCGCCGGCCACGTTGATGTAGACATCCTGGTTGTAAAGGCGCAGGCCCGCGCGCTTTTCCAGTACAGCCAAGAGCAGCGCGACGCGCCCTTGGTCCATCCCGTTGACGGTGCGCTTGGGCGAGGAATAAAAGCTTTGCGCCGCCAGCGCCTGCAGGTCCACCAGCATGGGGCGGCTGCCCTCCATCCCGCAAAACACCACCGATCCGGAGATCCCCGCCGTGCGGTCGCGCAGCAGAGTTTCTGAGGCGCTTTCAACCGGCATCATGCCTTCGCTGGTCATCTCAAACAAGCCCAGCTCATTCACCGAGCCGTAGCGGTTCTTGTTGGCGCGCAGCAGGCGGTACTCGCGCTGGTGGTCGCCCTCAAAATACAGCACCACATCCACCATGTGCTCCAGCACCCTGGGCCCCGCGATGGACCCTTCCTTGGTGACATGGCCCACCAAAAAGATGGGGCAGCCCGTGGTCTTGGCGTAGCGCATCAGCATGGTCGCGCTTTCGCGCACCTGGCTGACAGAGCCGGGCGAGCTGGCCATGTCCGGGCGGTACATGGTCTGGATGGAGTCCACCACCGCGTAATCAGGGACCAGCGCGTTTAATTTATCCGACACCGCGTCCATGGCGTTCTCCGCCAGCACCAGCACGTCCTCTTTACCCGCGCCCAGGCGGTTGGCGCGCAGCTTGATTTGCCGGGCGCTCTCCTCCCCTGTGATATACAACACGCGCTTGCCCCGCCGCGCCAGATTGGCGCAGACCTGGAGCAGCAGCGTGCTTTTGCCCACCCCCGGCTCCCCGCCGATGAGCAGCATGGAGCCTTCCACCACGCCGCCGCCCAGCACGCGGTCAAACTCCTGAATGCCTGTTGACTCATGCAGGGTGAGGTCCGCGGTGATCGCGGCCAGGGTTTCTGCCTCCGCCCCCGTGCCGGACGGGCGCTTTTGCGCGGCGGCCTTGCCGGCCGGCGCGGCCTCCTCCACCATCTCCTGCAGGGTGTTCCAGGCATCGCAGGAAGGGCATTTGCCGTACCAGCGTGGCGTTTCAAAGCCGCAGTCAGCGCAGACGAACATGGTTTTCTTTTTCAATGGGTATCCTTTCTGTAGGGCAGTTTGATACAATACTAATCTCAGGAGGCGGTTATGGCAAGGGGCACGGCGTACATCATCGGGGCGGGCAGCTTTTGCACTTTAGGGTTCAAGCCCGGACCGAATGACATCATCATCGCGGCGGATGGCGGCTTTGACCGCTTGAACAGGGCTGGGATCCGTCCTCATCTGCTGATTGGGGACATGGATTCCATCAGGACCGTGCCCCCTGGTATCGCGCGGCTGCGCTTCCCCGCGCGCAAGGATGATACGGACATGGCGCTGGCCATCAAGGCCGCGCGGCGCATGGGCTATGCACGCTTCAAGCTGTACGGCGCGCTGGGCGGGCGGCTGGACCACACGCTGGCCAATTTGCAGTTGCTGGCGGACCTGGCGCAAACAGACTGTCAGGCGCGCGTCATCGACCAGGATGTCATCATATACGCCGTGCATGACGGCACACTGACCTTGCCGCCTCTGGAACCTGGCCGCACCATCTCCGTTTTCAGTTGGACCAATCAGGCGAAGGGCGCGACCCTCAAGGGCCTAGCCTATTCCCTGTTTAATGCCACGCTTGCCAATACAAAACCCCTGGGCGTCAGCAACGCGGCCAGGGGCAAACCGATCAAAATCTCTGTTAAATCAGGCACCTTGATGGTGATGCTGGCAAACAGGCCTTACGAATAGCGCTTCACGTATTTGTAGACCATCTCCTGCAGCTCGTCCTCCCTCCGCTCAATGTCCTTCAAAAGCGCCATTTGCGCCCGGGCACGGACCAAGTTGTGCTTGGGTGAGTTGACCTTGAAATACAAATCCCCGTCCAGGTAGTCCGTCAAAAAGCGCATCGCCAATTCACCCGTCAGCACCTTGATGCCAAGGGGCAGGCGGGTTAATTCTTCATCGGATAAGATGCCCGCTGTTTCATGCACAAAGCCTTTGGTAAAGGCCTTGGTTTTTTCCATGTCCAGGGCGATGATGCTGGTGTCCTCCTCGTCCTCCTTGGCGGTGGAAGCGCCAAAGCGCACGCCGTCGCCGTAGTCATACAAAGAGGAACCGGGCATGACCGTGTCCAGGTCAATCACGCACAGGGCCTTGCCGGACTCCTTGTCCAGCAGCACGTTGTTGGCCTTGGTGTCATTATGGGTTACCCGCAAGGGGATGACCTTCTGGTCCAGCAGGCGGACGATCTCCCCCAGCATGCGCCGGCGGTCAAAGAAGAACTCGATCTCCTCCTCCACCTCGCGCACACGGCCGGCCTTGTCGTTGTCCAGCGCGTGGACAAAGGCGTAAAAGCGCTTGGTGGTGTTGTGGAAGTGCTGGATGGTTTCAGACAGCTGATCAGCCGGGAAATCTGCCAGTTTAGACTGGAAGCGGCCAAAGGCGCGGCCCACCTCCTCCATTTGCTGAGGGTGCTCCACCACATTCAGCGCCAGGGCATCCGAAATATAGGTATAGGCGCGCCAGACGCCATCCCGCCGGCTTTGATACATGACATCATTGTTCACGGTGCGCACCAACTCTAGAACCTGCCGGTGCGCGCTACCGCCGCTTTTTTGCATGGCGGCCTTTAAGTGATCCGTCACAAGAGAGATATTTTGCATGACACCAATGGGGTCGCGGAACACATAGGTATTGACCTGCTGCAGGGTGTAGAAATGCGTTTCATCCCCATCCTGATACTCCAGCACATAGGTGCTGTTGATGTTGCCGCTGGTCAGCTCCTGGGACCCGACATACTTGCCCTGAAACTGAAACTGCGGCAGAATCCGCTTGATGTCATTATACGCCATGATGTCTCCTTAGAATTGTGAATTATACAAGATTTATGTCAGTATAAACATCCTTTTGACCGATGTCAATCAACAGGAGCCAGGTAGGCGCCCAGGTCGCCCAGGCTGCGCTCGGCAATGACCAGCACGGCCAGGTCGAAGCCCTTGGCCTGCTCCTCAAAGCGCGCGTAATCCCGCGTGAACACCATGTTAGACGCCATGTTGGCCAGATAGGGAAAGAGGGCGCGGCCAAAGGAATCCCGCGCAGCGTAGACGCTGAGGCCGACGCTGTTTGATGTTGTCTTGATCTGCAGGTCATCCACGCCGCGCATGGGTGTTTGCGTGCGATACGCGCGTTCAAGCGGCGGCAGCCTGTCTGTTTGCGGGTCAACAACACACGGCAGAAACAATGGAATCAGATCGCCCGGTAAGGGTGTTTCTTTATTGAAATCTTCCAGCGTAAAACCATAGGGATCCGCATAGTCCGCGGCTGTGATCAGGTGCAAAAAAGCCAGGTAGGCGCCGTAGGCGTTCCAATGGGTGTCGGTTTTCAAATAAGTTTGCGCGGGCTGACTTGCTAATACTGTCCGCAGATCCGGCGCAGCAACGCCCAGCTCATGCAATCGGGCAATCAGCCGCGCGCTGTCGGTGTCAGCAGGCAGGACGGGTCTGATGTACCAGGGCAGCATGTGCGGATACATCTGGGCTTTGTCCGGCACGATGAGCAGCACAAAGCGCGTACCCGCCTGTGCAAGACGGGTTGATACACCGGCGATTCTGCCGGCCAGGTCGTTTAACCTGCGCCCGCCCAAGCGCTCCGCTCCAATCGCGCTGTTCAGCGCGGGGGTGAAAAACAAGGTGTCCTCCTTCCCCAGCGTCACCTGCGGGCTGCCGGTATCCCCTATCACCCCATGTAACCAGCCCCAGCCGCGCACCAAAAGGCTGTTCAGCGATTTGTCCGCCAGTAAAAAATCCGGCTGATCCATGACAAGCTCCGTCCCGCCTGTCAGGTAAAAGGCAAGCGGCAGCAGCAACACCAGGATGACCAATACAACAAACAGTTTTTTCATCATATCAAAAGGCCGCGTACAAAAAGGGCAGGTGGCTGCCGCCAGCGGTCGCCAGCAGACACAGCGCAAGCAGAATCAGCAAGGCAGTGTGACGCGCAAACTTTGGCAGGCGCTGCATAAGCCCGCGCCCTTCCAACAAAACGATGAGCACAGCCAGCGCAACGGCAAGCACAACGCCCGGCCGCAGCTGCGCCAGGGCCAGGGCGGGGGTGCCCAGCTTGGTGAAGGCGGAAAAGCCGGCAGGGCCTGTACCCGCCATCATAAAGAACGCAAAGCCCACCACAGCACTCATGTAGACATAGACACGCCGCAGGGCCTTCGGCCATCGCGCGGGCTGGATGAATTGGCGGCGCTCCAGCAGTATCAGCAGCGCGTTCCACAAGCCCCACAGCAAAAAGCCAGCGCTGACCCCATGCCACAGGGCGATGAGCACATAGACAATAACTGTGTTCATCGCAGTGCGCGCTGTCCCCCTGCGCGAGCCGCCCAGCGGGATATATACATACCGGCCAATCCAGTTTGTGAGGCTTTGGTGCCAGCGGCGCCAGAAATCCCGCAGGCTTTCCGCGCGGAAGGGCTGGCGGAAGTTCTCCGGCAGCCGGTAACCCACCGTGCGCGCCATGCCCAGCGCGATGTCGGTATAGCCGGAAAAATCAAGGTAGAGCTGCAAGGGAAAGATCAGGGCTGCCAGCACTGCCAGCGCGATGCCCTGGTCCTGCGGCGCCGCGGTTTTAAGCGTTTGGGTGAGCAAGGCCAGTCGGTCAGCGACCAGCAGCTTCTTGGACAGCCCCAGGATGATCCGGCACAGACCTTGGTACAAATCCTCCAAGCGCTCTGCCCGCTCCTGCGGCTGGTTTACAAAGTCCTGGTACGCTGTGATGGGCCCCATGGGCAGCTTGGGCAAAAACAGCAGGTAATGCGCAAGCTGTACAACACTGCCCTTTTCCTGGTTAATATGAAAGCTGAGCGCCTGCAGCGCCGCGTAGCTGATGCCCAATGGCACATGAAATGACCAGGATTCCCGCCCCCAAAAGGGCAGCAGTTTATAAAGGGCAATGAACCCCAGGTTGAGCAGCACCGCCCAGATGACGCGCGTCTTTCCCTTCAGGCCCATCACCAGGGCGTTGAGCGCTATAAAGCCCACAAAAATCGCCGCGGGCACGACGCCCCACAAGAGGAGGAAGATCAGGCCCGAGGCGATATGAAAGTTGGGGCTTATTCGCTTTCCGCGCGTCAAAATGCCTGCCAGCAAAAACAGCGGCAAAAAGGCGCTTAGAAAACTCAGTTGGGTGAAGGTCATCCTATACCTGGGTGTTTTGGAAATAGTAATAGGACAGCACGGTTTCTGTGCTTAAATCCAGCACAAACACCAGCTGCGCGCTGTCCTGGCGGTTGTCCAGGGAGTAGATCAGCAGGTCGTAATCCACCAGGGTGGGCTCGCCATAGGCCAGGATAATCTCTTCCTTTACGCTGCCAATTCCGATGCCGCGGCTGGTGAGGTAATCGCCCGAGAGCACCATGATGGTTTCAATGACGTCCTCCCCTTTTGTCCCCTTGGGCAGGGTGCCGATTAGGACTTCCTCACTGGTGTATTCCTTGTCCTTGCCTTCAAACAGGCAGCTGTCCGCCTGCGTCATGTCCAGTTTGATACCCGCTTGCTCAAAGGCTTTGAGCAAGTCCGAGGCCGGGGTATCCAGCGCCCAGGTCTCCCCCTCAAAGAATAAGGCGAGGTCTGTTTCAATGAGCGGCAGCGCGGATTCCAAAAGCGCCGCAGGGTGCATAAAAAGGCAGAGCATAAGCGCGCAGATGAACAGCAGGCCGCGTCCTTTTTTAGATGCCATTGACAACCTCCATCACCGTTGTGTAGCTGGGACAGTTGAAGTAGATAAAGCTGGCGATATCAAAATCCATGCGCACACAGCCGCCGGTCGCGAAGGTGCCCAGCTCCGGCCGCCCCCATTCGCTGATTAAGCGCTCGTCCTGCCCATAGCAGGGGATGCCGTGCAAATAGCGGCCGCGCAGGTAGGTGATGCCGTGGGGCGCCTGGGTGTGGGTGAAGCGCACCCAGCGCTGCTTGAAGCCCAGCACATAGCGGCCAGAGGGCGTGGGCGTGCTGCGCTTGCCCAGGGCGGCGATCTCCGCGCGGATGGGCTCACCCACGCGCTGGCCGTTCTCATCCAGGCGGTAGACAGACACCATGAAATTGGACTTGTTCACCAGGATTTCATACGCGGGCGGGTCCACTTCCGGCAGGTAGCGGGTCTCATAGGTTGTCAGCCCCTGGCCTTTGACATAGCCTTCCAGCCCTTGCGCACGCACCAACAGAAAGGTACGGGAAAAGCCGATAACCTCCAGCGGCGCGCCTTCTTCCAGTTCCATCAATGGTTGCCCCAATTCCTCATCCGGCAGGGAGAGCAGGACCAGCCCCGCTTGCGCGTTCACCGTGTGCCGGGTGACCGGCGCGTCCGACCCAATGATGCGCACCTGGTTGCGGTGCAAATAGGCCCCATCCGCCGTTTGAAACCACAGCCCGCCCCACAGCCTGGCCAGGATAACTACTTCACCCTGTTGTACGCTGATGGCCTGGGAGCTGCCGGGCAAAAAGGCGTCCTGCCCCAGATACTGCGCCCAGGTGCGGTTCATGCGCTCCCCCGCCTTGGGCAGGGAGATGAGCTGTCTGCTGTTGACAAAACCTTTGACCAGGCCGTCATCCACATACCACCAGCTGCCGGAGGCCGCAGTAAAGGTGTACAGCCGCTCCGGTGTCAAAGCCTGGGCAGGGTCCGCCTCCGCTTCCGGCATGGGCGACAAAGGCACATCAAGCTCCACGCTGGCCAGGCGCGGCGCTTCAAAAGGCTTCAAAATCAGCGCGTTGACCAGGTGCGCCTGCACAAACAGGCCAAACTCCTTGATTTGCAGGAAATCCCCCGCCTGGGCTGTGACTTCATACAGTGTAGCGGGCGCAATGACCTGGTCGGTGACCAGCGCGGTGTCCGCGCCCGCGTAGAGCGGCAGCGGTGTATCCGCGTAGATGAGCATGGTCTCATCCGCGATCGCACCGATTTTGCCCAGGGACTCCTTTTTGACAAAGCCGGTGAACGCCGCCGTTTTCACCCGGAAATAGCCCCGGTTTTGGCCGGTCACGCTGATGAGCTGGCCAGCCTTGAGCCGTTCAAGCGGTTTAGCGCCGGACAGCGGGTATGACAGCAGTTCCTGCTCCTCCCGGCTGTACATCATAAAGGGTTCCAGGTCTAAATCCGGGGTCAACTCCTGCAGGTCATTGCCATAGATGTAGCCAATCTGCCCGTCAACATCCACCTTGATCATAAACTTGGTGCGCGCCAGCACCAAAAAGGGCGTCTCCGGCTGCAGGCGCTTGAGTACCCGGGCGCCGTGCAGGGATTCCTCCCGGAATACACGCACATCCCTGGCAAACATGGTCTTGCCCACGCGGTAATCATCCTGCTCCGCCGGCATCTTGAAAAAATCATGCATGCGCACAAAGCCGGCCATGCCCTCGTATGCTGTTTGGCCATAGCCCTTGTGGGCGGGGTCTGCGGACAGGCTGATCTCAAGCGGCGTATACTGCGGAATCTTGATGAGGGTGTTGCTGCTGCGCCCGGGCTGCTCATACAGCCAGACATAGGTTTCAAAATACCCCTTTAGTTCCTTCACCTCATAGGTGTCGGGCGATTGCGCCATAGCGGTTGACTGCAACAATGCCAGCGCCAAAAAGAGCAGCAGGGCCAAAAGGCGGTGCCTTTGTCCCTTGCTGATGAGTGCATGATGTGGACGCATGTCCCTTCCTTCCTCCGGGCCGTTTGCGGATGCTTGTTTCCAGCGGTCATTATACGGAAACCGCTGGCCGTTGGCAAGAAAACACCGCCCGCCCCTGCCCTTGACAGGCGGCTTGATGCTATACTACCATGTTCCCAGCACCTGAGGGTGCGTATAGTGTGATGGAGAGTTGTCCGAGTGGTTGAAGGTGCGACTCTCGAAAAGTCGTGTGCCGCAAGGCACCTAGGGTTCGAATCCCTAACTCTCCGCCAGTTGCCGGAGCATGATCCGCTCCGTGAAAAGCTGGGTATCTTTAAAAAAGTCCCCGGCTTTTTGCAATATATCCTCTGATGTTTGCGCGGGTATATTTTGTCAAAGGAGGGCGTATGGTACGGATTTCAAAAGAGCAGGCCAGGGACTATTTCGTCCAGTATCACTTCCTCGACAAGCGGCTGCCCAAGACGCAGATTGACCGCGTGTTTGCGCGCCTGCAGACCATTCAGTTTGACCCCCTCAACATCATCAGCCGCAATGCTGATTTGGTCTTAAAAGCCAGGGTTCGCAATTACCGCCCCAGTGATTTGGAAAAATGGCTCTATCAGGACCGCTACCTGGTGGATGGCTGGGACAAGATGCTCAACATCTACCGCGCCAGTGACCGGCCCCGTATGGCGCCGGTTTCCCACCGCTGTGCCAGGGGCCTGGAGGCGCGGGGGCGCGAGCTGTTGGAAGAGGAGTTTGAGCCGCGCGTTGACATGGTGCGCCAGCGCCTTTTGGCCGGGGAGAAGCTTAAAAACAGCAGTTTAACCAAGGAGTTTGGCGTGCTCCACCCGGGGCAGTACAGCAGCTATCAGATCCTGGATTATCTGTTCCACCTTGGCGAGGCGGAGATTGCCAAAAAGGAAAAAGGCCAGAAGGTGTACCAGCTTAGCACCAGTCCGGAGCGGCTGACTGCTGATGAAGCCTTCTTTGATTGGTATACGCTGCGTCGGGTGAAGGCGACAGGCTTAATCCGCGCCGGGAGCAGCGAGGCCTGGCTGGGCTACTGGATTTATTACACCGATTGGCGAAACCCGGCAATCAAGCGCCTGCTGGATCAGGGCCTCATCACCCAGGTTGCGATTGACGGCATCAAGGGGCATTTCGTGGTGCCGACTGAGGCCCTGCCCCAGCTGGAGCAGGTGAAGCCGACCCGGGATATGGTGCGGTTTTTGGCGCCGCTGGATAATTTCATGTGGGATCGCAAGCTCATCGAGCAGCTTTTTGATTTCTACTACCGCTGGGAGGTCTATGTCCCCAAAGCCAAGCGGAGATGGGGCTACTACGTGCTGCCCATCCTCCACAAATCCAGGCTGATCGGCCGGATTGAGCCGGTCCGAAGGGCGGACAACAAACTGGAGGTGCTCAACATCTGGTGGGAAGAGGGCGTCGGCCATCCTGGCGCAACTTTTGAGGAGGAACTTGAGAGCTTCCGTACCTTTTTAAGTATTTAACAACAATACTGATTTAAACACTATCGCCTCTTGTTCATCAAGAGGTTTTATATCAGTATAAAAAATATGTCAAACCACGGCTTTCATGCCAGTCGGGCTACGCACATCCA
Source organism: Clostridiales bacterium (assembly GCA_012837525.1). Taxonomy (GTDB): domain Bacteria; phylum Bacillota; class Clostridia; order Christensenellales; family Aristaeellaceae; genus UBA6115. Next base: position 82,649 of record DUQZ01000024.1, read on the forward strand.
GGTAAAACACACTGCCCAGCTACCTCACCTGTTTATGGCAGTATCAGATCAATTTTATGCTGTAATTGTGCCGATACTGAGATGGTTGGGCAGATCGCCAGGCTGAAGCCAGGCTTTATGTCCACGCGAAAAAGATTTCAGCAGCCTGCCATCACCCGCATGAAAAACCGCACCAGGTCCGGCAGCAGGGCGATGGGGATGCGCTCGTCCTGGCTGTGGATCATGTTCAACTGCGCCCTGGTCAGCGGCAAGCCGGAGAAGCGGTACACATGGTCGGAGATGGCGCAGAAATGTCGGCTGTCGCTGGCTGCCACCATCAAATAGGGGCTGACGATGGCCTCTGGGTAGGTGGCGCGGATGGCGCCCTGTAACCGCTCCCAAGCCGCACCCTCGGTTGGAGAGATACTGGAGGGCTCGCTCCCTTTTTCGATGCTGACCGCCACTGCCGGATCATTGATGATATGCTCCAGGCGCTTTTGCGCCTTGGCCTTGCTGTCCCCCGGGATCAGGCGCAGGTTAAGCCCTGCTTTGGCCTCATTGGGCAGCACGTTGTATGCGTCGGAGGCAGACAGGCGCGTCTGGGCTACCGTGGTGCGCACCAGGGCGTTGAGCTCCCCGCCAGATGACTTGCAAATGACATTGAGCAGCGGCGCGAAACACCACAGGTTGGCGAAGATGATTTTGTACAGGAAGGTGGAGTGCCTGCCCAGGGTGTCAAACAACTCCAGCGCCGGCTTGGTGAGCATGAAGGGAAAGGGGCGCTTGTCAAGGCGCACCAGCGCGCGGGACAGCACGCCCACCGCCTGCTTTGCCGGCGGCGCGCTGGCGTGGCCACTTTTGCCTTTTGCGGTGATGTCCGCGAACACATTGCCCTTCTCCGCGATGCCGATGAGCGCGGCGGGCTTGGTGACGCCGGGGAAGATGCGGTTTACGATGGCGCCGCCCTCATCCAGCACAAAGGCGGGACGGATGCCCCGGGACCTGAGCGTTGCCACAATCGCCGCCGCGTCTGCGCCCAGGCATTCCTCATCCCCGCCAAAGGAGAGGTAGAGGTCATTTTTCGGCACAAAGCCTTTATTAAGCAGCGCTTCTGTCGCCTCCAGGATACCCATCAGCGTGCACTTGGTGTCCAGCGTGCCGCGGCCCCACAGCTCACCCTCCACAATCAGCCCCTCAAAGGGCGGGTGCGTCCACAGATGCGCGTCCACCGGCACCACATCATAATGCGCCATGAGGACACTTGGCGCCGTACTGCTTTTGCCGGGCATATGAAACAGCAGGCCGTTTTTGCCGACGCGCTCAAAATGGCAGCGCGCAAACACAAGCGGGTAGCGCTGCTTCAAGAGATCCTGGAAGGCGTCAAACTGCGCCTGATTGGCCCTGCCTTCCTCCGCATAGCTGATGGTGGGGATGCGCACCATGGCTTGCAGGCTAAGGACCAAGCGGTCCTCATCCAACTCGATTGCTTCCGTGCTGACGCGCTGCTGGCGGGGCGGGGTAAACATGGCCGCGCGCAGCAGGATGACCAGCAAAAAGGCGGCCAGCAGGGACAGGGGCAGCCAAATGAACCAGGGCATCAGGCGCCTTCCTTCCCGTTTAGCATGCCCTTTTTGTAGAGGATACGGGCCACGCCAATGGCAATCAGCGCGCCCACTGGCACCAACACGCTGACCGAGCTGGACAGGCTGGGCACCGCTAAAAAGAGCACCACCATGAAAAGCAGGGGCGCTACGGCAATCTTGGGGTTTTTGCTGATGAAGACCACCCCCAGCGCGCCAAACATGGCCGGCAGGATGTTGTCAAAGGCGGGCTTTAGGGCTGGGGATTCAAGCAGCGGCTGGATGCTGCCCAGCAGGAAGACGCCCAGCGCGATAATGAGGGTGGTGATGATGGAGCTGGAGGCGATGGCGATGGTGGAGATGACGTCGCCCTCCTCTGTCCCCGCGCGCACCTTGGCCGCCTGCATGGCGTTGAGCGCGGCCGGCACCTTGAGGTTGGTGAGGTTGCCGGTGACAAAGCCCAAATAGGAGCCGCCGGTGCCCAGCATGGGCACGAAGGTGAAGACCTCAATGATTCCCACCGTCCAGTACAAGGGCGCCACGCCCAAAAGGGCCTTGAACACCGCGGTGAGGGGCGGCCAGGCGTCAAAATACACGCACACGGCGATGGGCACCATCAGCATGAGGGTGAGCGCCATAGCGCCCCAGACGCGGCCGTGCAGGTGGACGCTGCGCTCATAGGCGGACAGGTTTTTCACGGTTTCTTGTTGTTTCATCATGCCGGCCTCCTTATTGCATCAGCCCGGTAATGGGGATGGACAGCGCCATCGCGCCCAGCATGCAAATGGGCATGGCGTACTGCTCCAGCCAGGTCCACTTCAGCTTTTTGATCAATATGCCGCAAATGGCCATCAAAAGGGCGGATACCAGCGCCACCACAATGGGCACAAAGCCGGGCAGGCCAGATCTAACATTGGCAAACAGCAGGCCCACAAAGGCGCTGATCATGCCCAGAAACAGGCTGTCGGACAAAATCTGCCCCCAGCGCTTGTCCTTGCCGGTGAGGCTGCTCATCCCGCCCTGGATTTTTTTGAGGCCAAACAGCACCAGGAGGAGGCCTGAGAGAATGCCCACCGTCATCACCCACACGATGACGGAGAAGGTCTGCGCGCTGATGATGGTTTCGTTGACGGTGGCATTCATGGTGCTGGCCGCCATGGTGGCGGCGGGCAGCTCGTAGGTGACCGCGCCCAGCACGCTCAGCCGCAGCCAGGGCAGCGGCAGGCCTAAAAACTTGCTGAGGGTGATGACGCCCACCAGGATGCTGACTGCCGGCGCGATGGAAAACAGCGCGCTTGAGAACACCGTCTTGCGGATGACGCCCGCATCGATGTTCAGTTTTTTCGCCTGCCGGATAGCCTTGTACAGGAAAAAAGCGGACTGGGCGATGACAAAGACCACCACAAGCCCCGCAATCCAGTACAAAAAAGGATGGTTGACGCTAAACTCCATAGGAACCTCCTTTGTGTATGTCTGTGCTATCTTGAATTATACACCAGAATCGATCGGTTTGGGCTGCTGGCTCAGCTCATTGAGCAGGGCGAAAACCACCATGATGACACCGCCGGTGATTTGCAAAAAGCCAATATGCTCCCCCAGCAAATAGACGGACAGCAGCACCGCGACCAAGGGGTCCAGGTAGCTCATGATGGCCACCTGCTGGCCTTTTAAGCGGGCGATGGACAAGAAGTACAGGCAATAGCAAAAGCCGGTGTGGAACAGGCCCAGAATCAAAAGGGAAATGGTCCCTCGCGTCTGCAGCTGGTGCAGGTGAAAGCCGCCGGTCAATAGAATATAGGGCACCATCACCACAATGGCCGCGCCAAACTGCACATAGGTGCGCAGGATGCCGTCCGTCTGCCCCGCGATTTTGTTGGTCATCACCACCACGGTATACAAAACGGCGGAGAAGAGGGCCAGGAGGACGCCGCGCATGTCCCCCGCGTTCCCGCCGCTGACCCCCAGCATCAATACCAGGCCCAGGGTGGACAGGATAAAGCAGAGCAGCTGCCAGGCGGTCATGCGCTCCTTCAACACCACCAGGCTGACAATGACCATGAAGGTGGGCGCGGCGTAGTACACCAGGGTGGCCAGCGCGATGGTGGTGTAGCGGTAGGCTTCAAAGAGGAGCATCCAGTTGACCGCCATCACAGCGCCGGAGAAGGCGAAGGTGACCAGCGCCTTTTTCTCTTGTTTCAGTTTTTTAAACCTGCCTGTCACCGCCATGAAGCCGGTCAAAAACAAGAAGGCGATGGCGGCGCGGTACAGGGCGATTTCGGCGGAGGGCAGGTTAATTTCCCGCACAAACAGGCCAACCGTGCCAAAGGTGATGACCGCGATGATCAGCATCGCGCGGTTTTTGTTCATCCATGCCCTCCTGATTGGTTTGATTTATCGTAGAGGATGCCTGCTTGATGGTCAAGTTTTCTTTCCGTACAAAAAACCTCCCCGGACAAGCCAGGGAGGTCGGTGCTTTCAGTGTGTTTACAGGGACTTGAGCACGTCCAGCACTTCGTTGATATCGGGCAGTTCAGGAATGTCATAGACCTTCACCCACTGCACCACACCTTTTTCATCAATGATGATGTTGGCGCGGCCGGAAGCGCCCAGCTCCTCCAGGAAGAGGCCCTGATCTTGCGCCACCTTGCCGTGGGGGTAGAAATCCGCCAGCAGCTTGGTGTTTTTGATGCTGAGCACATCGGCCCAGACCTTCTTGCTGGGCGCGGAGTCCACGCTTAAGCCAAGGGCCACGGTGTTGAGCTTTTCAAAGTCATCAAAATGGGTTTCCAGCGCGCGCATCTGATCGGTGCAGACGCTGGTCCAGGCCAGGGGATGCCAGGACAGCAGGACCTTCTTGCCCCGCAGATCCGACAACTTCACCTTGCCGCCCTGGTTGTCAGCCAGTTCAAAATCCGGCGCCAGTTTGCCTTTTTCCAGTTTCATCATAAACCTCCTGTCATCATCAGGCTGTGCCTGTTGAACATGTTGTTATGAGGTGTATACCCAATCCAGCCAAATCAGAAACCCGCGCGCTTTACGGAACACTTTCACAATGATATACTTTTAGTGGATTAATAATACTGAACACATGAGGTAACGCAATCATGGGCCGAGGATTTTTTTGTCTCCGCTAAGTCGAGTGAAGGAGGCGTAGCCGCAGTGCTACGTTGACTGAGCGAGACAACGCGGAGGCGGAAAAAGACCGGCCCATGGCAGCGTTAATGAATGCGTTCAGTATACAAAGGAGAAATATATGCTTCCACGCATCACGCTATTGGCTACCGGCGGCACGATCGCCAGCCAGCAGACCGACCAGGGCCTCATGCCGCTGACTACCGCGAAAGGCATTTTGGATTTTATGCCCAATTTGCGGGAGTTGGCCGATTTGACGGCCAATGATGTGTTTATGCTGGACTCCAGCAACATCCAGCCGGAGGAATGGCAGCTGCTGGCCAGGGCGGTGCTGGAGGCCGCAAAGCAAGCAGACGGCATCATCATCACCCATGGCACGGACACCATGGCCTATACCGCCTCTGCCCTCAGTTTTATGCTGCAGGGCATCGGGATTCCGGTGGTGTTTACCGGCTCACAACTGCCGCTGATGCACCCGCACTCCGACGCGCCGGGCAACCTGCGGGAAGCCTTCGCCATGGCGCTTTCCGGCCGCGCGGGCGTGTACATTGCCTTTCAACACAAGGTAATCCACGGCACGCGCGCGGTGAAGATGCGCACGCTGGGCTTTGACGCCTTTGACTCCATCAACCTGCCGCCGGTGGGCACCTTTGACGCGGACGGCCTGCACCTGGTGCAGGAGCCGCCGCCCCTAACGCCAGCTGACTTGGGCGCGGACCCGCTGGCCATTGACGCCAGAGTCTTTTTGCTGAAAATGATGCCGGGCACGGACCCGGAGATCTTTGACCACATCCTGCGCGCGGGCTACCGCGGCCTGGTGCTGGAAGCCTTTGGCTTAGGCGGGCTGCACTATATAAGGCGCAACCTGATTGACAAGCTGCGCAAAATCAGCGAAGCCGGGGTGATTACACTGGTCACCACCCAGTGCCTGTATGAGAAGGCGGATTTTAACATCTATGAGGTGGGCAAGGGCTTCCAGACGCCGGGTATTTACGGCGCAAGCGACATGACCACCGAGGCCGCGGTGACCAAATTGATGTGGGCGCTGGGTGATTTGCCCAAGCGGCAGCGTTTGCTTACCCAGTGCCTGGTGTATGAGATGTGTGACAGGTAAAAAGCAGGGCAATTAAAACATCCCTCCGGTGTCGTTTGGAGGGATGTTTTCTTATGTCTATGTATGATTAAAACCTGTCCAAAAACGGGATGAAGCGCTGCAGCAGATATTTGCCCCAGGCCAGGGTTTCCCGGAAGTGGTTTTTGACCCAGTATTCCGGCTTGATTGGGCTGCCCACGCCGGAGGGGTTGAGGCCCATGTCCCGCGCGATCTGCAGCGCGCGCGGCAGGTGGTAGTCGCTGGTCACAATCAGCAAATCCACCGTGCTGCGCGAGAGCAGCTTGACGGCGTTTGCCAGGTTTTCCTTGGTGTTAAAGGAGGTGTCGTCCATCAGCACGTGCTCCGGCAACACACCCCGGGCAATCAGCCAGGCGGCCATGACGGAGGCCTCTGTCGCAGGCTCATCCGCGCCCTGCGCGCCGGTAACCACTATCTGCATGGGCTGGGCCTTGTACATCTCCAGCGCCTTGTTTAACCGCCACTCCAGCTGCACGCTGGGGCTGCCGTCCGGGTTGACCTGCGCGCCCAGCACCACGATGGCGCTGTAGGTGCCCGGTTGAGGCAGGGTGTATTCCTTATACAGCAGGTGCCCAAACAGGCCTACGAAGGCCAGGACACCCAGGGTAATCAGCCAGCCGATCAATCTGAACACCCGGCCAATGCAGCCTGGTTTTCTGTTTCTTGCCATGACAACTCCTTATACCTCATATCATTTGGTGGGCAGCGAAGCTAAAGGCGTCCTCGCCCGCGATGATGATGTGATCCTGCAGCTTGATGGACAGCGGCGCCAAGATATCCTTGAGCGCTTTTGTCATGTCCACATCCGCCCGTGAGGGCTGTGCCAGGCCCGAGGGATGGTTGTGCGCCAGCACACAGGCGCTGGCGCCGGCGCGCAGCAATTCCTGCGCGATCAGGCGCGGGTAGACCGCCGTCTCCCCCTCATCCCCGGTGGAGACCATGGCATGGGTAATCAGCCTGCCCCTGGCATCCAGGGAGAGCACCATGAAGCGCTCCACCCGCTCCCCCATCAAAAGAGCCTGGCAGCGTTTGATGAGGCAGTCCGGCGTGGAAACATCAGTTTGCTCATTCACCAGGCCTTCCCGATACATCCGAAACAGGGGCAGCATCAGCGCGATCAAGGTGGCGCCGCTCTCCCCGATGCCTTTGACGGATTGCAAATCCTTGGCCGATGCCTGCAGCACGCGGTTAAGGCTGCCAAAGTGCTTCAGCAGCTGGTGCGCGATGGGGTTGACGTCCTGGCGCGGGATGGCAAAGGTCAAGAGCAGCTCCAGCACCTCATGCGGCGCGAAGCCGGCAAGCCCGGAGGACATAAAACGCGCCCGCAGCCTGGCGCGGTGGCCGTGGTGCGGGTGCTGACTTGTCTGTGCCTGTTTTTCCATGGGGTGAGTATAGCACAAGGGCTTCCGCGCCTTCAAGGGGAGCGCAGGCGCCTTCGTGTTTTACTTGGCTTGCCTTCTATCAGGATGTCCACAGCGCCGCAACAGATTGCTGCAGCGCGGGGACCACCTCTTCCATAAACCAGGGGTTTTTCAGGTGCCAGCGGAAGTTGAGCGGCGAGGGATGCACGATGGGGAAATACCGGGGCAGATAGTCCTGATACGCCCGGACAGTTTCTGTCAGGTTTTTCCTGGCGTTCTTCCCAAGGTAGTAATCCACCGCGTATTTGCCGGCCAGCACAATGAGGCTGGCCTGCGGCATGTGCGCAAGCAGTTGGGGATGCCACCGCGCGGCGAACTCTTTGCGCGGCGGCAGATCCCCGGATTTGCCTTTGCCGGGATAGTAAAAATCCATTGGCAGAAGGGATACTTTGGTGATGTCCCGAAAGACGGTTTCCTCAATCCCCAGCCACTGCATCAGCCGCCTGCCGCTTTCATCCCCCCAGGGAATGCCTGCGGTTTGGGCTTTGATGCCGGGTGCCTGGCCGACTACGACCAGGCGGGCTTTGGGGTGGGCGGTGAACAGCGGGCCAATGCCCTGGCTTTGAAACCGGGCATTGGCCGCGTCCACACTGATCGCTTCGCGAATGGCCTCAATGGGGCTTGGCGATTTGTCCATCAGCCAATGGCGCCCTTTTTGAGGACCAGCACGTAGTAAAGGTTGATGACAAAGACCAGCGCGGTCACGCCGACGAACACATAGCGGCCGTAGTTGTAAAAGCCGTCGCCCACCTTCTTTTCAAGGGCGCCCTTGTTGATCTCGTCAATGGCCCATTGCTTGTTGCAAAACCAGAAGAACATGATGGCCGCAAGCAAGGCGCCCGCCGGGATGATGTAGATGCTGACGATGTCCATCAGCAGGCCTAGGTTGTCCGCGTTTTCAAAGGGCAGGCCGACCACGAAGGCCAAGGCGCAGACTGCCACCACGGATGCCCAGCGGGGCAATTTCAAGGTGGCTTTCACCGCGTCCACCGGGGTTTCAAACAGGTTGATGAGGGAGGTGATGCCCGCGAAGGTCACCGCCACAAAGAACAGGATGGAGAAGATGCGCCCGCCCGGGATGGCCTGCAGCACCTCCGTCATGGTGAGGAAGAGCAGCGGCGGCCCAGCAGCCGGGTCCTTGCCGTAGGCAAAGGCGGCGGAGATGATGAGCACCGTAGCCAGTACTGAGCCCATGGTATCCAGCACCGCGATCTGCTTGGCGCTTTTGCGCACGTCTTCCTTGTCACTCAGGTAGCTGCCGTAAATGACCGTGCCGGAGCCTGCTAAAGACAGGCTGAAGAAGGCCTGGCCCAGCGCGAACACCCAGGTATTGGGGTCACCCAGTTTTTTGAAGTCCGGCGTCACCAGGAACTTCAGGCCATCCAGGGAGCCGGGCACCGTGAACACGCGGATGCCAAAGATGATAAAGAGGATGAAGATCATGGGCACCATGACCTTGTTGACCACTTCAATGCCCTTGGATACGCCGGCGATGAGCACAAAGGCTGTGATCAGCATGGCGATCAAGTGCCAGGGCAGGCTGCCCATGTCGCCCACGATCTGGCCAAAGTAGGGGCCCACTTCATTTGTCATCAAGGCACCGGTGATGGCGCCCACGGTATAGCGAAGGATCCAGCCCACCACCACCGTGTAGCCAACAGCAATACCAAAGGAACCAAGGACAGGAATCCAGCCTAAGACTTTACCGATTACAGGGTTTTTCTTGGCCTGGCGCAGGGCTTCCGCGAAGGCGCCCAGCGGGCCCGAGCGCGTGCCGCGCCCCAGGGCGGTTTCCTCCACAATGCCGACATAACCGATGAAGGCCACAAAGAGGAAGTACGGAATCAGGAAGGCCGCGCCGCCAAACTGGCCAACCCGAAAGGGGAATAACCAGATGTCTCCCATACCTAAGGTAGAGCCGACGCAGGCTAAGATGAAACCAATTCTGGAACGGAATTGGTCCCGGTTGGGTGACAGATCAGGTTGGACGTTTTTGTTTTCCGTCATGGGTGGGGAGTCTCCTTTCGTGTGATTCGATATATTTATATATAAAAACACAGTGATGGGCACAGTACACTGTCTCCGCCTGTCCCATCCCCAAACTGCCAGTACAATCGGGAGCGGTTAAACGGAAACGGTGAGCGACCAGCCCATCACTGCGTTGTCTCTCGCGGAGCTTAGGGTTTATTTTTCGACCGGTGCGAGGGACGCCTGGAAGTGCCGCAGGATGGGCGGCTCCCAGGTGATGCGATAGCCATGTTTGATGTTGTTGCGGTTGTCCCAGACGGCCTTGATGCCGTCCAAGACCATGTC
>DUQZ01000025.1 GCA_012837525.1 Clostridiales bacterium
AGCAAACATTTGACGCTTCATCTTCTATCTCCTTCAGCACCCGCAAACCTGCCCGGGCAATGCCGACTGAAATCAATTTCCATGCTGTACTTCAAGACCAATTAACAAATTGTAACAATCGTCACAATATAAAGGCTAACTGGATAAAGCAAGGATACCATGATGCCCCGACCCTGTCAAGAAAACTGCAGGACAATTGCCCTGTTTTCCTTGAAAACACACAGAATTTCCGACATCCAACAAACGCGTAATATTTGTACTACATCACCTCATCCTTCAGGTCCCCGCGTACCATCAGCTCTTTGATAATCTGCGTGTGCAGCGCCTCATCCAGCTTGTAATAGCGGCGGTACACCAAAAAGCCGGCCAGTATAAACAGCAGGGGCAGCACCAGCATGGCGCCTTTCATGAGCAAAATGCCCTCCGCGCTCACATCCTGCGGGGTGGCTGCGCGGTTGATGCCAGAGAGGATGAGCGTGGAGGTGATGATACCGCTGGACACCGCGCCGCCAATTTTATTGATGAGCGGCTGGAAGGAGAAAGTGAGGCTTTCCTGGCGCTTGCGTAATTTCCACTGCCCGTATTCCACGCAGTCGGCCAGAAACATCAGCATCAGCAGCTGGATAAAGCCCTGCCCGGTAAACAGGAAAAAGCCCGCGATGCCAAGCGGAACCATATTCATGGGCGACAGGAAGAACACCACATAGCCCAGCACCACAAGCAAAATGGACAGGCTGTAAAACTTCCTTCGGTCAAGGCGCTGGCTGATGAATGGGAACACAATGAGCGCCAGCAGTTGCGCCGCGCCCAGCACTGCCGCGAACACGGGGTACATGCCCTCGTTTAAAAAGGCATACTTGAAAAAGTGAACACCAAAACCGGTGGTGGTGACATAGCCAATCATGAACAGCCCCATGGAAATAATGGTGTAGCGCAGCTGGTCATTGGCACGTATCAGCGTGATCAGCTCCCGCCACCTTGTGGGCTCTTCCTTTTTGAAGGCCTCGCGCTGCTCCTTCACGCCAAAGATGGTGAAGAGTTGAAAGAGGATCATCAATACAGCTGTGCCCAGGGCAAAGACAAACCAAGCCTGCTTGGCGCTGCCCAGGCGGTCGGTCAACAGGTGGGTGACCGGCAGGATGCCCACCACCACCGCGTACATGCCGATGTTGGCGCAGATGCGGGCAAAGGCGCCAATCTTCTCCCGCTCCTTGGGCCAGACGGACAGGGCGGGCAGCATGGACCAGTAGGCGATGTCATTGGCGCCATAAAACAAATCCCACCCCAAATACAGCACGGCAAACAGGATTAAATACGCCGTCTGCCCCAGCCCAAAGTCCACAAACATGGGCACCATGAAGGCGGCGCCCGCAATCGCGCCGATCATCATCATGGGCTTGAACTTGCCAAAGCGGGACATGCTGTTGTCCACCACCATGCCCATCACCGGGTCATTCAGCGCGTCAAACACCCTTAGCACGGTGAGGATAATGGTCATCCACCACATGGTATGGTCGTTTAAATCCAGGATGTCTGTCAGATAAAAAATCAAATAGGTGGCCACAGTGGTATAGAACATGTCCCGGCCAATGGTGCCAAGGCCAAAGAAAATCTGGTTGCGCCTGCTTTGTTCCATGCTATGTTCCTCCTTGATTCTGGCTTTCATTCTACCACAAAGCGGTCAATCAATGGTATACTGGAACAAATACAATCATCCTGGAGGTCTTGTCATGCAACCGGATATCATCCTTCAAAACAACCCCATGTTTTCAGGGATGGCCACCATCACAGAGGAGCTGGTGTTTACCTGTGAAGGCATTTCGCACAGCATCGTCTTTATCAGGCCTGGGCTTGAGGTGCTGGAGGACGCCCCTGTCCGCTACCCATTGGTGGTCTTTTTGCAGGGCAGCGGCTGGACCAGCCCGCACCGCAATTACCAACTGCCGCAGCTGTGCGCCTATGCGCAGCAGGGCCTTGCCGTGGCCTCCATCACCCACCGCAACGCGCAGGAAGGGCACCCCTTCCCTGCCTATTTAAAGGACGCGAAGGCCGCCATCCGCTTTTTGCGCAGCCAGGCGGAAGCATTGCAGATTGATCCGGACAAGATCGCCTTTTTTGGCACCTCCTCCGGCGGCAACACCGCCTTGTTGGTTGGTTTGACGGGGGACGACCCGCGCTATATCACAGCGGACTACAAGGAGTACTCTGACGCGGTGGCTGCCGTGGTGGACTGCTTTGGCCCTACCGACCTGCTGGCTTATGAGGGCGCGGAGATCCCCAGGGTGCTGCGGCTGAACATCCCGCTGGATTATGAGAAGATGGTCCCAGCATCCATGCTGGAGGACAACGCCTTCTTGTCCGCCGTGGTTGCCTTGATGGGCAAACAAAAACCGATGGATGTGCTGCGCGCCATGAGCCCGCTGTATGAGGTGAAGGAAGGAAAGACCTGTCCCCCCATCTTAATCGCGCAGGGGGATGAGGACAGGGTAGTACCCTTTAGCCAGTCGGAGCGCATGCACAAGCGCTTGAAGGAAGCTGGCGTTGACAGCACCTTTGTGAAGGTACAGGGCGCGGCGCATGAGCGCGATTTTTGGAGCCAGGAAATGCACGCGCTGATTTTGCGCTTTATCAAAGAAAAACTGGGCGTGTAGCGCGGCTTATCTTTTGACGCCATCTGGCGCCTGTGCTATTGTGTGATGCGCGCTTTGTGAGAAGGAGGACCCGGATGATCTCGCCAGAAACAGTGAAGCAGACGCTGCTGCCCTGGCTTGGTTCTGACTTTCTGGACACCCAGGACGAATTGTGTATGCGCCTGGGCATGGCCCTGTTCTCCTACCGCGCGCAGCGGGACACCCTGGCGCATCTTTCGCAGCAGCTGGACAACCTGATGTTTATGGCGGTGCGGGAGGCAACCCAAGGCCGCATGGCCCTCTTGATGGACACCGGGCAGTTGATCCGCCTGCGGATGAACGATTTTGCCTTGATGGCGGATGAGCTTTTATACCTGCTGTTTGAAACCATGGAAAAGACACCCTTTCACCTGGCAGTCATCCGGGAGTACTCCATGCGCTCGGGTTCTCTGTCCGCCCTGCGCGCGCTCTACCTGCTGTATGCGCACCTGCAAACCCAGGAGGAGATGGCCACGCTGCACCGCGTCATCACCACCTGCCATGAGCCATGGCGTTTCCGCCACTGGATTGATCAGACGAATTGAGGTAATAGAGTTTGGGAAAAATCATCGCGATCGCCAACCAAAAAGGCGGCGTTGGGAAGACCACCACCGCCGTCAGCCTGGCTGCCTGCCTGGCAGGCGAAGGCAAGCAGACGCTGCTGGTTGATATTGACCCCCAGGGCAACGCCACCAGCGGCCTGGGCATCACAGCCGGCAAGCACACCATCTATGAATCGCTGATTAACACCTGGCCGCTCACAGGCGCCATCCAGCGCACATCGCAGGCCAATTTATCCCTGCTGCCCAGTGACATCCGTTTAGCCGCTGCGGAGGTGGAACTGGTAGGCCTGCAAAAGCGGGAGTTTCGCCTGCGGGATTTGATCCAGGATATCCGGCCTGACTATGATTTTATCCTGATTGACTGCCCGCCCTCCCTGAGCCTGTTAACCTTAAACGCGCTCACCGCGGCAGACAGCGTGCTGGTGCCCATCCAGTGCGAGTATTACGCGCTGGAAGGCGTGTCTGCGCTGATGAGCACCATCAACCGCGTGCAAAAATCGCTCAACCCGCAGCTGACCTTGGAGGGCGTGGTGCTCACCATGTTTGACGGGCGCACCAATTTGTCCCTGCAGGTGGCGGATGAGGTCAAGAAGCATTTTAAAAGCAAGGTCTTTATGTCCATCATCCCGCGCAGCGTGCGCCTGGGCGAGGCGCCCAGCCATGGGCAGCCCATCATCAGCTATGACCCCCGGAGTGCCGGTGCTGTCGCCTACAGCAGGCTTGCCCAGGAGATCATCCGCAACAATCCACGCTAAGGAGTCCCACCAGATGAAGAAATCCGCCCTCGGCCGCGGGCTTGACGCCCTCTTCCCCCAGGAAAGCCAGGAAGGGGAAGTGCTTTTAGTCTCCCCCAGCTTGCTGGACCCCAACCCGGACCAGCCCCGCAAGGATTTTGATGAGAAAGCGCTTCATGAGCTGGCCGCCTCCATTGCGCAGATCGGCCTCTTGCAGCCTATATTGGTTTATCCGCATAACGGCCGCTACCGCATCATCGCGGGGGAGCGCCGCTTCCGCGCGGCGCTGAAGGCGAAGCTTGATAAGGTGCCTGTCTTAATCCGCACCCTGCCCGAGCAGGAGCGCGTCCTGGCTGCTCTGATTGAGAACCTGCAGCGGGAGGACTTAAACGCGATGGAAGCGGCGCAGGCCATCCGCCAATTGATGGATGAGGGCAGTTTAACCCAGGAGGAAGCCGCGCAGAAGCTGGGCAAATCCCGCCCGGCTGTCGCCAACCTGCTGCGCCTGTTGCAGCTGGACCAAAGCGTGCAGGCCATGGTGCGGGAGGGCTTGTTATCAGAAGGCCATGCCCG